>JAUXFS010000095.1 GCA_030622775.1 Rhodospirillales bacterium
ACGGTTTCGGCTTTTCCTTCGCCCTCCAGCAAGACCTGCAGTTCGCCGGGTCTCATTTCCTCTTGTCGCTGCTGTCGTTCAATGTCGGTGTCGAACTGGGGCAGCTCCTGGTGGTCGCCTTGATCCTGCCGCTCTTGGCGGTTCTGCTCATACAGCCGGCGGCGCGGCGCTATGGCGTGATCATCCTATCCGCCATCGTCGCTCATACCGCATGGCACTGGATGACCGAACGGCTGGAAAGCCTTAAGCGCGTCGGCTGGCCGTCGCTGGACGACGATGTTTTGACCCAGGGCGTGTGGATCGCCTTGGTGGTGGCGGCGTTGCTGGCCCTCGGCATCGGGTTCGGCGTCAGGCGGTTCCTGCGGGGATCGAAATCGACTCGAGGCGAGTTGGTCGAACCCGCCATGCAACGCCGCTCGGACGGCGACCCGGGGCACCGACGGTAGTACTACGGTCCCCGCACAACCGGCGCTCGACAACTCATACCAACGAGCATTGATATCAAATCCCGAAGGACAGGAAGCGGTCGAACAACGGCGTCTTGGAGAACAACTGGGGGTCGGACCACTCGTCGTTCGCCGCGACGGTGGTCATTTCGATCAGCCCGAACCACTCCAGGTATCTCAGCACCCGCCGACGGAACACATTCTCGGGTTTGTAGTACGGGTGTTTCTCCGACGGTTCGATCGGCAGGGTCATCGCCCGATACAGCTCCCCGGCGGTTCGCGGGACCGCCGGGAAGGCGCCGATCAGAAAGAGGATCACGCCGATCTGCGGCTGGAAATCGTCCTTGAACACCATCCGGTCGAGATAGCGGAGGTTGTAGCGTTGGAAGGTGGCCTCGAACAGGACCGCGTTCAGCTTCCCGGCCGCCTCGGGACGGCGGAACGACCGCGCCTTCCTGGTCGCCCGCAGCGTTCCTTTGTGCTTGCGGGCCAGGCCGGCGACATCGAGGATGGCGTGGAGATAGTCGAGCGGCATGAAGTCCGCCTCGTTGAGAACCTTGTTCAACCGCCACACCTCCTCCGGCTCGAATCCCGGCCAGCGGAAATCCTCCACCATCCGCGCGACGAACTTGCGGTTGAAGGCGCCGGTCTTGGTCAGCTTGACGCCGCCGTCGGCCTCCAGGTGCTCCATGACCAGCCGGGCGTGAGCGAGCACCAGCGATCCCGACAGATCGTCGAGGGTCAGCGCCGTGTTCAGCCGCACCGGGCCGTCGGCCAGCCAGTCGGCGTCCATAAGCGCGTAGGCCTGTTCCGAAGTCAGTTTGACGACTGTCATTGCGTTTCGCCTCCTCCGGTGTCGTCCCGCCGCCGAACGGACGCCAGAACCGCCACCGAGTTGATCCTCGCTGCGATCATGTCTCGTTCATACCCGGTTGGCGGCGGCGAGGGAACCGCAGCGCGGCGGTCGCGATCGCCGACCGGCCCGAGCCATCGCGTCGCGCCCAAATCGAGCCAAAGGATAAAGGAACATTTTCCTTGTCAGGTCGCCGGCCGGGGCATATATACGGAGAAATTGTTCTTGTTCATCGTGAAGGGGATCCTTGAACCCGCGCCTCGGGGCGATCGAGGTGCGCCTGACTCATCGGGTGGCGGCACATGTCCATGCTTTTTGACCCGCTGAAAATAACCGCGTTCTCCAATTTTTGACGAGTTTTGACGAGTTTTGACGAGTTTGGTTGCCGGGGCGCAACGATTTCAGGTGGCGTGTTTCGTTTAAAATCAAGGCGTTAGCGTGGTTACGGCAGCGAAACGAAAGGTTATTAAAAATCGTTTAGAAACAACGGCTTAAGATCGGTTTTGACGAGTTTTGACGAGTTTTGACGAGTTTTTCGACTTTTTTCCGTTTCTTTTAAAATCAAGGACTTATTAGATTTCCGCGGTACCGGGATCGTCGACAATGCCCCAGCTCAGGGGTCGGACTTTCCCGCGGCGCCGGGAATCGACCGCCAGCCCCGAGGAAATCCGGTGCGGATCCTGCTTCTGACCCATTCGTTCAACAGCCTCGCCCAACGGCTGTTCGTCGCCCTCGGCGAGCGCGGTCACCAAGTCAGCGTCGAGTTCGATATCAACGACCGGGTGACCGAGGAGGCGGTGGCGCTGTTCCGTCCCGACGTGGTCGTCGCGCCGTTCCTCAAGCGGGCGATCCCCGAGAGCGTCTGGCGCTCGACCGTCTGCCTGATCGTTCATCCGGGGATCAAGGGCGACCGAGGTCCCTCGGCCCTCGATTGGGCGATCCTCGACGGCGAGCGCGCGTGGGGGGTGACGGTGCTCCAGGCCAGCGGCGAGATGGACGCCGGCGATATCTGGGAATCGCTCCCCTTCCCGATGCGGACGGCAACCAAGAGCAGCCTCTATCGCAACGAGGTGACCGAGACCGCCGAGCGGGCGGTGCTCACCGCCCTCGACCACATCGTTCAAGGCGGCTTCCGGCCGGAGCCCCTGGACGAACACGGCCCCGACATCCGCGGCCGGCCGCGGCCGGCAATGAAACAGGCCGACCGCGCCATCGATTGGCGGGCCGACGGGACTTCCGCCGTGCTCCGCAAGATCCATTCGGGCGACGGCCGGCCGGGGGTGCGCGACGAGATCCTCGGGGTTCCGGTTTGGCTGTATGACGCCCATCCGGACGACCGGCTCGCGGGTGCCCCGGGTTCGGTCATCGGCCGGCGCGAGGGCGCGGTGTGCCGGGCCACCATCGACGGCGCGGTGTGGATCGGCTACCTGCGGCGGCGCGAGGAAGGGACCGTGCCCCTCAAACTGCCGGCGGCGATGGTGCTTGGCGACCGGCTCGCGGCGGTCCCCGAGGTCCCCGCCCACGACGGCGTCACCTGGCGGGACATCCGCTACGAGGAGGCGGACGGGGTCGGCGTCCTGCATTTCGCCTTCTACAACGGCGCGATGAGCACCCGGCAATGCGAGCGCCTGCGCGACGCCTACGCCCGGGCGCGGCGGCGGGACACCCGGGTGATCGTGCTGATGGGCGGGCCGGACTTCTGGTCCAACGGCATGCACCTCAACGCCATCGAGGCCGCGGCCAGCGCCGCCGACGAGTCCTGGCGCAACATCAACGCCATCGACGACCTGGTTCGCGACATCGTCACCACCGATGATCGGCTGACCATCGCCGCGATGCAGGGCAACGCCAGCGCCGGCGGGGTGTTCATCGCCCTTGCCGCCGACCGGGTGCTGGCGCGTAACGGGATCGTCCTCAACCCCCACTACAAGGGGATGGGCAATCTTTACGGCTCGGAGTACTGGACCTATCTCCTGCCGCGCCGCGCCGGAGCGGCGAGCGCCGAGGTCGTCACCGAGACCCGGCTACCGATGGGTACCGCCGAAGCCCGACGGCTCGGCCTGATCGACGGGCATCCGGAGGGGGACGTCACCCGGTTCCGCCGCGCCGTCCTCGACATCGCCGGCGACCTCGCCCGGGATCCGGCGCTGCCGGCGTTGCTCCGCGACAAGGCGGCGCGGCGCTCCGCCGACGAGGAACGGAAGCCGCTGGCCGCTTACCGGGCCGAGGAACTCGAACGGATGCGGATGAACTTCTACGGCTTCGATCCCAGCTACCATGTCGCCCGCTACAACTTCGTCTGCTCGGTGGCCAAGTCGCGGACGCCGCCGACCATCGCCCGCCACCGCCGCCGCGGGCCCGAGAGGCGAAAGGCGGCCGGATCGTGACCGGCAAACCGCGCAATCCGGGGTTGCTGTCGCGGGGTTTCCGGCGGCGGCTGGCCCTGGGTCTGCCGACGGTCCTCGGACTGGCACGGCGCGGCTTTTTCATTCCCTATCGTTACGCCTCCGAGGTGGCCGCTCCGGAACAACGGCCGCCCTACCACCCAATCGAAACGATGATGAGCGCCCGGGAGGACGCGTTTCGCGAGCTGATCGCCGCCATCGACGGCTACGCCGGTGACCTCGAGGCGATCGGCGGCGAGCCGCCGCCGGCGCCGCGCTGGCGCCAGCACTGGTTCCCGCGCCTGGACGCCGCCTGCGCCTACACCCTCGTTCGCCAACACGGGCCGGCCCGGCTGGTCGAGATCGGCGCCGGCCACTCCACCCGCTTTTTCGCCCGCGCCGTCGCCGACGGCGGGCACCCGACCCGGATCACCGTCATCGATCCGGCGCCGCGCGCCGACATCGCCCGCCTTGGCGTCGAAGCGCTCCGGGAAACGATCCAGCGGGTGGGCGACGCGCCGTTCACGACCCTCGCCCCCGGCGACGTGCTGAGCATCGATTCCAGCCACATCCTGATGCCGGGCACCGACGTCGACATCCTGCTCAACCGGGTGCTGCCGGCCTTGCCGGTCGGGGTGCTGGTCCACATCCACGACATGTTCCTGCCCGACGACTACCCCCCCGCTTGGTCGTGGCGGGGCTACAACGAACAGCTCGGCGTCGCGGCCCTGTTGCAAGGCGGCGGCTGGCGCATCCTCTGGTCGAGCCGCTACGTGACGACCCGGATCGCCGACGGCCTCGAAGCAACCGTCGTCGCCCGCCTGCCCCTGGCCCCGGACGCCTACGAAGCGAGCCTGTGGCTCGAAAAGGTCTGACCGGACGGACGCTCAGTCGTTGAGGAATCGCCGCCGGTACTCCTTGGGAACGAAGAACAGGTGGTCGAACTCCGCCTTCTGCTTGTGGCAGTCGTGGCAGAACTCCATCCGGTCGGCGGTGTCGGCGTCGGTGTCGCCGAAGACGCTGCCGTCCGGCATGATCATCGCGTAGCGCCAGTCGGCCATCGCCGGATTGGCCCCCTTGGGCAGCTTCTCCATGATGAACAGGGCGCCGGCGAACAGATCGCGATCCTTGGTATAGGTGAAGCTGTCCTTGGCGAGGATCGCGCCCGGCGCCATTTCGACGCCCTCTTTCAGGTTGCCGTACCCGGCCTTGCCGGCGACCGCGTTGGCGTAGTTGTTGACGTAGCGGTTGCCGTGGGTCTGCGAGCGGTAGGAGGCGTCGTTGTACCGCCGCCACCGCCGATAGCCGCGCGCCGTCGGGTCTTCGGCAATCGCGTAGCCACGCGCCATGTCGTCGGCGATTTCGTCATACACCGTGATCGCGTCGGCCTTGGTCAGGTCCCCCGGCCGATCGAGGCTGAAGTGTCGTTTCGGCCGGAGCAACTCGTCGGTGTCCGCGGATTGCGCCGGGGTCCACAATGCGGCGAGGACCAAGCCGGCAATCGCGGTCGCGGCAACGGCGACTCCGGATCCGATGGGGCGTGACAACATCGATGCCTTCTCCTTCACGGTCATCCGATTTTGGGGCTTGATATGGCAAACCTCATGATTGGCGCCATGGATAAACTCATACCTCACCAACTTTTGAACGAAATGGCGACCCGCCAAACACCAGCGACCAGGGAAAGGCCCCGCTCATCCGCTTTCGCGCAGGCGCCGTAGCGTCGTGTCGAGATCCTCCTCGCCCATCTCCCACGCCACGCGGTCTTCCTGCTTGTTCCAATCGAAGTAGGGTTTGCGCGCGCACTTGTGGAGGATGCTCAGGCTGCTTCCGCCCGGGTTGAGGTCAATCCGTTCGATCTCCCGGAAAAAGCGCGCCGCGAGCAACAGAACGTTGCCCATGTCGCCGCGACGGCGGGTATCGTGAAGGACGAACTTTCCCCCCGTCCTCAACAACCGCCAGGACACCAGCCCGAACTCCAGGCGCAGATCCTCGTGACCGTCGTCGAAGACCATGTCGAACGAACCGTCGGCCAGGTCGTCCAGCATCGTCAGCCGTTCGAAACGCCGCAGGCGCACGCCATGGCCCGGGACCAGATCGTCCAGAAGCACACGGGTGCGATCGATCCAGTAGTCCTCCGTGTCCAGACTCAGGATCTCCGTTCGCGGGGTGGCCGCCTGCGCGAAGATCTGGGTCGAGGCACCGACGCCGTACTCGAGGATGCTGCCGGCTTCGCGGGCCAAGCGGGCGAGCAGATCGGCGTCCTCGCGGGACAGATCGCCCACATAGCGCGGCGACTCAGGTTGTGTTGCCGGTTCGCCCATGACCGCCGTCGCTTTCCCTACTCGTAAGGATCGGCCGCGTCCCGCAGCCCGTCGCCGAAGAAATTGAACGCCAGCACCGTCACCACCACCGGCAACATCGGCAGCAACAGCCATGGATAGAGGGCTACCGCCTCGATGTTCTGGGCCTCGGTGAGGAGTACGCCCCAACTCGTGATCGGCGGACGCAGACCGAGGCCGAGAAAGCTGAGCGCGGTCTCGCCGAGGATCATCGACGGGATCGACAGGGTCGCCGAAGCAATCAGGTGGCTCATGAAATTGGGCAGCAGATGACGGCCGATGATCCGGCTGGGCGGTGCGCCCATCAGCCGGGCGGCGGAGCAGAAATCCTCCTCGCGGAGCGAGAGCAGCTTCGACCGCACGGCGCGGGCGAGTCCCGGCCAGTCGAGAAGGCCGAGGATGACGGTGATGCCGAGAAAAACGAGGGTCGGGCTCCAGGTCACCGGCAGGGCCGCCGACAACGCCATCCACAACGGCAGTTCCGGCAGCGATCGGAGGATCTCGATGACCCGCTGGACCACTTGGTCGGTCCAACCACCGAAATAGCCGGCGGCGCCACCGATGGAGATGCCGAGCAGGAAGCTGATGGTGATGCCGACCAGACCGACGGTCAACGAGATCCGCCCTCCGTAGATCAGCCTGGAGGCCATGTCCCGCCCGAGGCGGTCGGTGCCGAGCAGGAAGAGCGTGCCCCCTTCCGCCGGGCAGATCAGGTGCAGGCGCCCGGGAACGACGCCCCAGAACTCGTAGGGATCGCCGAGACAGAAAAAACGGAGCGATTGGACCTTGGAGTGATCGGCCTCGTACTCGCGCTGCAGGGTTTCCAGATTGAGCCGAAAATTCAGGC
>JAUXFS010000474.1 GCA_030622775.1 Rhodospirillales bacterium
GCGTCGGCCTGAGGACACACCTTGACCGCCTTCGCCCGACCGCCGCGCCGGGCGAGTTCGGGTAGGGCCGCGAGCGCCGCCGCCGCCGATCCGAAGCGCTCGACCACGCCGTAATAGGTGATCGGCCCGACGTTCTCGCTACGGATCAGCCGCAGCCTTTGAAGCCGCTCGCTCTCGGAGATCGCTTGGCCGGAGGCATCGCTCATGACCGTTTGACGAACGTTTCACCGAGGGCGTCGCCCGCCGCGTCGCGGATCCTGTCGATCGCTTCGGGCGCGTAGGGTTTCGGCGGGCCCTTTCCCCAGACCGGCCCGGGCCAGGCGGGGTCGGATACATGACGGGCGATCACGTGCCAATGCAGTTGAGGCACCATGTTGCCGAGGGCGGCGACGTTGATCTTGTCGGCCTCGAATTCCTCGGCGAGCCACCGGGAAAGGCGGGACGACTCGCCGATCAGCCGGACTTGGTCGTCGTCGGTGAGCTCGTGGACCTCGCGGATGTCCGCACGTTCGGGCACCAGGATGAACCAGGGATAGGTGGAGTCGTTCATCAGCAGCAGCCGGCACAGCGGAAACCCGCCGATCGCGATGCAGTCTTGCTTCAATCGGGGATGCAACTCGAACATCGGTTCGCTCCTTGCGAATGGCGGCCGCGAAGGTTTGTTCGATGATGCCGGTATATGCGAAGAGCGCAACCCCCGGCCATCCGCGACAACCGGGGGACCTCGTCCACACGCCCCAATCCAACTACAGCGTCTTCAGATAGTCGAGCATGGTGTCGGCGCCGGAGACCTCGAACGGATCGGTCGGGCAGTTGTCGGAGAAACCCGGCTCGACGAACATCTTGCGGATTTCGCCGTCGACCACGTACATCGAGTAGCGCCAGCTCCGCATTCCGAAGCCGACGTTGGACTTGTCGACCAGCATGCCCATCTTGCGGGTGAATTCGCCGCTGCCGTCGGGAAGCAGAAAAACGTTCTTGGCGTCCTGGCTCTTGCCCCACTGGAACATCACGAACGCGTCGTTGACCGAGAGGCAGACCACGGCATCGACGCCGAGCGCCTTGAACGCCTCGTAGTGCTCTTCGTAGCGTGGCAAGTGGCTGGTCGAGCAGGTGGGGGTGAACGCGCCCGGTAGCGAGAACACGACGACCCGCTTGCCGGCGAAGATCTCGTCGGAAGTCAGGTCCTTCCACTCGAACGGATTGGGGCCGCCCAGGGCCTCGTTACGCACTCGGGTCTTGAAGGTGACGGCGGGGACTCGGGTCATCGGGATACTCCTTTCTCTCGGGTGTCGCGGAATTCACGCACGCTTCGCCTTTTTGCTGCGTAGCTCACGGCCTCACGGGACTGGCTTCTAGCGGACGAGCCCCGAGCAGGGCAAGGTTCGCGGTAAATATCATATCCCAATCGGCGGTTAGCAGATAGATTAGAATAATTACAATTTAGGGCGAGGCCGTCGGAGGGTCAAGGGCTTTAGAGCAATTCTAATAATCCCTCTTGGCACCGAGAGCGGGGTCGGGTAACCGTCCGCGCCTTCCGCCAAGACGGCTGGCGAAAAACCGCCGCTCCGCGAAAGGTCTTGTCAACACCGAGGGGTTACGCTCGAGCGAATCCGCAGCGTGCAAGCGGCGGGAGAACGGATCGCGGTGTGACCTGGAACACAGGGCAACGACGTCGGATTGGATAGTATGGCGGCCGGAGAGGCCAATTCGTTGGGAGAAGACCATGAGTGATCCCATTCGTGACGACAGCGATCGGCCGGCCGATCGCAAAACGCCGACGGGCAAGCAGACCAAGCTTTCCAGTCCCCGCGCGGACGCGTTCGGCAGCGGCCGTCAGTTCCGATGGACCGAGACCGCCGACGACCCGTTCGACAAGGGCAAGTACTGGGAAATCTACGCGGGCACCGACTGAACGCCCGACCGCCCGCTCGCCCGCTCGCCCGCAAACGAGGCATCGGGCCGCCGTCCATCGAACGCCCCCTGATCGCGCGGATCCGCCGAAACGCGGCCGCCCGACAAGAGCGCCGCCGCGGTATGCTACGCTGCGGGCTTTTCGTTCGCGCCGATTGATCATAAACTCGCGACGTTCGATCCCGTGACGGCGCTGGTCTTACCTGAATTCCGCGCGGGCTCGCCACGGTCCCGCCCGGCGCCGTTTGCCCGGGCAATGAAATCGCGATCGGAACCGGTTGCCGTCGCCAATGGCATTGCTTCACCAACACGAGGGAGCGAGGAGATCTTCATGCATGGTAAATCGCTGATTGCCGCCCTGGCGTTCGTCGCGATCGCCGGCCTTGGCCTTCCGGCCGGTTCGGCCGAACCGCTATCGGCGCGCGAGATTGCCGCCGCCGTAGGCTTCGACGAGGCCGACAAGAAGAAGGTCGTGGCCGGCGATGTCGCCGCCGCCGACCTGCCGGAAACGACCGACAAGATGCTGGCCCAGGCGGTCGCGGTGTTGCTGCCGGCCAAGGCCGACGAAATCGTCGAGCGCCTCCAGTCGCTGAAGCTGTTCGAGGCCGACGAGGCGGTGATCGGCTTCGGCGCCATCGATCCGGCGAACCCGCAAGCCGGCCTGGCCAAGGCCGCGTTCGCCGACAACGAAGCCAAGGAGGCGGCGAAGTTTCTCGAGTCCTCCCCGGGCTCCGAGTTCAATCTTTCCGCCGAGGAGTTCGCCAAGGTCAAGGCCGCCGCCGCCTCGGCCGCCACCTCGCCGGAAGCGGCCTCCAAGGTCTATCGGAGCATCCTCGCCGAGCGGGTGAAAGCCTTCGCCGCCCATGGCCTCGAGGGGATCGCGCCCTACGACCGCGGCGACGGCGACACGTCCAGCGCCGCCGGCGACCTGGAGGCAATGGCGAAGGCGGCGGAGGCACTGCGAAAATTCGATCCCA
>JAUXFS010000249.1 GCA_030622775.1 Rhodospirillales bacterium
AAGCGCCGAGATGTCGAGGCGACCTTCGTCGGTCACCGGTAACACCTTGAGCACCACGCCCCAGCGGTCGCGCAGCATCTGCCACGGCACGATGTTGCTGTGATGCTCGGCCTCGGAGATCACCACCTCGTCGCCGGCCGCAAGAGTGTCGCCGAAGGCGTGCGCGACGAGGTTGAGGGCGGCGGTGGCGCCCGAGGTGAAGATCACCTCGCCGGCGCCGACGCCGAGATAGCCGGCGACGCTGCGGCGGGCTGCCTCGTAGGCCTCGGTCGCCCTTTCGGCCAATCGGTAGACCCCGCGCCGGACATTGGCGCGCGCACCCGTCTCGTAGGCGTCGACCGCATCGACGACGGTCTGCGGAACCTGGCTGGTCGCCGCGTTGTCGAGATAGTGCAGGGGCCGACCGTCCGGCGGCCTGGCGAGCATCGGAAACCGGGCGCGGACGGCGGCGGCGTCGAAGCTCATGCCGGCGCCTCCCGGACCCGATCCGCGGCCAGGGTCATCCGACGGCGGCCCGGCGGCGGGTCCGGGTGATCTCGGCGATGATCGAGACCGCGATCTCGGCCGGCGACAGCGCCCCGATGTCGAGGCCGACCGGCCCGTGGACCCGCGCTAGGTCCTCGTCGGCAAAGCCGAGCTTGCGCAGGCGATGGAGCCGCGCCGCGTGGGTCTTCCTGCTGCCCAGGGAGCCGATGTAGAACGCCGGCGAGCGCAGCGCGACGCCGAGGGCGGCGTCGTCGAGCTTGGGATCGTGGGTCAGCGTCACCACCGCCGTCCGCGGATCCGGCGCGAGTCGTTCCAACGCGTCGTCGGGCCAGTCGTCGACCACCGAAAAGCCCTCGAACGGCCGCCGCGACGCGAACGCCCGGCGCGGATCGACCAGGGTCACGCCATAGCCGGCGAGGGCGCCGATCCGGACCAGCGGCTCGGCGATATGAACCGCGCCGACGACGATCAACCGGGCCGGCGGACAGAATGGATGGACGAACACCCGCCCCGCCGGGGTGTCCACCGTCGCGCCCCGGTCGGACACCATCGCCTTGCGGGCGGCGGCGACGGTATCGGCATCGAGGTCGAGTTCGCCGCCGCTACGGTCGGCGAAGACCAGCGCCTGCGTCCCCGTTTCCAAATGGGTGGCCAACGCCACCGGGGTCCCCGCGGCGCGAGCCGAAATCAGGTCGTCGAGAACGGCGCGTATCATTCGATCCGCTCGACGAACACCTGGACCTTGCCGCCGCAGGCGAGCCCGACCTCCCAGGCCTGTTCGTTGGTGACGCCGAAATCGAGCAGCCGCGGCCGGCCGGTTTCGATGGCGTCGAGCGCCTCCTTGATCACCGCGCCTTCGATGCACCCCCCCGAGACCGAGCCGACGAAATCCCCCCGGTCGTCGACCGCGAGCTGGCTGCCGACCGGGCGCGGCGACGACCCCCACGTGGAGACGACGGTTGCCAGCGCCACCCCCTTCCCCGCCTTCCGCCACGCGGCGGCGCACAACAGAATGTCTTCGGTACCGGTCATCACGCTCGCGTCATCGCAAGGTTTGCAACGGACACAAGCTTAGTCCACCGGTAGAAAAGTGGAAGCCTCGATATGAGCCCGCCAACGGGGCGCAGCCATGGCGGCGGCAGTCGGCTGCCGAGGTTGTCCCACACCGCCGGTGATGCTCCAGCATCACGGCGCAACGCGTCTGGCCGAATGGCCTCGGAAGACCGTCACATGGGGTGCGGTATTGTGCTGGTCGGTAGCAGGCTTCAGGCGGCGCGAAAGACCGGCGGCCTTGGCCTTTGTTCGTCGCGTCGGTTTCCCCAGACGACATCATGATGTCCGACACAGAAGGACGAGCCCTCCCGGATGCGCTTCCCGCAGATGACATAGACGCCGAAGCCTTCACGGCTTTCGATCCACCGGCACTGGCGGTGGCTGGCCTCGCTCAACAGAACCTTGCCGGGCGCGGCGATAAAACCCATGTTAGTTCGCATGGAATAAACTACCGTATGTTGTTGATGTTATATGTCCGTATTCCGTAGATCGGACATGTTCCCGCAAGCCGTACCCAAGACCAGAACCCCGGTCCGGCGCAAATGCTATTCTCGCCCATCTGGTCTGTGCTTACGGCATGGCTGGACATTAGGCGGTGATCGCTTTGGTCGACGGCGTAGAGTCGATGGCATGGAATTGAGCGGCAGGTCGGGGATATTTGGCCATGACTAAAAGAGATTCGGAGAACGCCGTCGCCGGTTGGCGCGAGGTTGCCGCGCCGGAGTTCGCGGAGGCCGGCGGACGACCGTTCGCCATGCTCGTCGGCGCGCCGTCCCGGCGATGCTTTCGCCATGAAGACGGCTCCGCGGCCGTCGTCGTCCGGATCGCTGATATCGAAGGCCTCGAAGCCCCAACGACGCTCGCGCTGACCGGCGAGAGGAATCCGAAAGCCAGCCTGCTGTTGGTGTCCGCCGGGGCGGGATCGGATCGGATCGCCGGCGCCGTCGATCGTTGCACCGGGGACGAGGAACTCGGGCGGCATCCCCTTTACCTGGCCCTTTACCTGGCGTTGCCCCACGCGGAGGAGCAACCGATGACCGCCGCCGTTCGGGCACGGCTGGTGGTAGCGGAGCCCGTCGGCACCCTGGATGTGAAAGCGGCCGGTGACGAAAACCGCTGGAACCTCTATCGCGTCAAGATGGACGAGCGGCTCGCCCCGGATCCGCGCCGCGAACTCCTATCGCGCGGCGTAGGGCCCGGACCCATCGAGGGTCCGGACAACCTACGCGAACGAGAAAAGTGGTTCCAGCGCCGGTCCGGCCAAGACGAATAGCCGCCCGAAGCATCGGAAAAATCAGTCGAGGTCGAGCCGCCACAGGCTGCGGCCATAGGTCGCGACCGTCAACGTGTTGTCCAGGATGTGATAGACCATGTCGATCACCATCACGTTGGGCAGGTTGCGGGTGATGTCCGACCAGGTGTCTCCTCCGTCCTCGGAAACATGAACGCCCACATCGCTGCAGACGAACACCCGGTTGGGCGCCTTGCTCGAAATGGCGATGCCGTTGTGAGGGACCCGGGGCAATCGCCCTTGATCGATGTCCTCCCAGGTGACCCCGCCGTCGCGGGAACGAAAAACGCTGTTGTTGTCGAAATTGGCGACCGTGGCGTAGACGAGATCGGCATCCGCCGGACTCGCCTTCAAACGGGTAATCTGACGCCCCGGCATCAGCGGCCCCGAGAGGTCGCCGCTCCAGGTATCGCCACCATCGGTGCTGCGGAAAACGCCGCCGTTGTCGGTGCCCACGTAGACGGATTGGGAATTGGCGCTCGCCACTTCGATCGCCGTGATGTCGCCGCCGTCCAGCACCGGTGACACCGCCGACCAGGCATCACCGTCGTTGCGGGTCCGCCAGACGCGCTGGGTGCCGGTAAAGACGATGCGGGGATCGCTCTGGTCCATGGCGATGAACACCATCCACATGCTGTTCCGCTCGCTGTTGCCGCGGGGCAGCGGCGAGACGTCGACCCACCCCTCCGGCTGGCGGAACCGGACGATGCGCATCTGTTGCGAGGACGCAAAGAGGTGGAGCGGATTGGTCGGGTCGATGGTGATCCAGCCGCCGTCACCGCCGGAGATCATGAAGTGATCGTCGGTGCGCCCGGTCTGGGTGATGTTGGTTCCGTTGTCCTGGCAACCGCCCCCGTAGATCCGGCCATCCGACTGGGCCATCTCCAGGTCGTAGTACATGGTCGTGGCCAGGTCGTCGCTGCGGTTCTCCCAGGTCTCGCCGCCGTCGGCGCTTCGATCCAGGCCGCCGTCGTTGGCGGCGTAGACAAGCCCCGGCCGCGCCGTCGGCATGACGTGCCGATGCTGATCGGCATGGGCGTACTGGGTGTCGCCCCGGTCCCGCCACCAGTCGGTGACCCGTTGCCAACTCCGCCCGCCATTGGTGGTGCGGTGGATGTCGACGCCGCCGCAGACGGCGTGATCGGGGTTGGTCGGGTGCACGGCGATGGTGTTGTTGTAGAACATCTGCCGTTCGTCGGCGAAGTGGGCACCGGCGGTATCGATCCAGCTATCGCCGCCATTCCCCGAACGGTAGACGCCGAGAACGCCGCTCTGCCGATTGGCGAACTGGACGTAGAGCACCGACGTGTCGGAGGGTGCGATGGCGAAGGCTCCGCGACCCAATATCGTCGGGTCCGGCAGTCCGGATTGCAGATGGGTCCAGGTCTGGCCGCCGTCCCCGGAGCGCCAGATCCCGGAGAGCACGCCCCTCGCGGTTATCGCCGTGTACAGGACGCCTTGCCGGCTGGGATCGAACTGGATCTGGTGGCACCGATAACTTCCGGTGGAGGCGAAGGTCTCTCTTCGCCACGTTGCTCCGCCGTCACGGGACGTCCAC
>JAUXFS010000353.1 GCA_030622775.1 Rhodospirillales bacterium
AATTGTCAACAGACCCTAGCGGAACGGAGAGATAAACGCCGAATTCCTCGCCGATGTCGCAACTGACGCGGGCGTGCTCCCGGCCCTGGCGGTCGAGGAACCGCTGCTTGTCCTCGGCCGGGAAGATGCCTTCGTGCCAGATATCGGGATGGATGTAGAGGCCTTTCGAGCCATCGCACCACAAGGCGACGATCTTTTCCGGCGTCAGGTCGTCGCCGGGCAAGGCCACCGGCACGACGAAAGGCGAGTTGTCGAGCGGATGGAACAGTTGCCCGCCGTCGGGGTGGTAGTTCATGTGCCAGAGCAGCACCCGGTCGCGCGGCACCGTCCGGCGCTCCGACGAGGCCTTTTGCGGGTCCGTCGACCAGCCCAGCACATAGTTGCCGCCCACCGCTTCGTTCGACCCGTAAAGGACATCGCCCTTCCATTCGCCGTGGAAAACCCCTTCCACCCAGCCAGCCTCGTCACCGGTTCCCGCGTCGACCGGCCGCCAGCCCCCGGCCGGCCACCGCACGATCTCGACCTCGAAACCGTCCGGATCGTCGACCAGAAAACCATAGCCCTTCACCGACTCCGCGGTGGCCTCGACCAGCGGCACTTCGAAGAGGTCGAGCGAAGGCTTTTCCTTCGCCTCGAACATGTAATTCGGCGCGCTCATTGGCCGCACTCCCTCCGCGTATGCGCATCGACGACCCTCTGCAGCATTGGCGCAAAATGCGCGAATGGCGGGGTCCTCTTGCCGGGGACCTTGCCCTCATCATCCCAGATACGCACCCGAACGATCGCATCAAGATAACGGTTGTTGCGGAACGCCGCGACCTCGGCGTCGTTCATCGGCCCGCCCTGAAGGTTCAGCGTATGGACCGAGGCCGGCGACAGACGACCGAAATAGTCGGGATCGGTGGCGCAGAGATAGCGTTTGGCGTCGACGTGATAGCGCACGCAATCGGTCACCATTTTCGGGAAGAACGTCGCGAGCACCGCGGCGCCGGCCTCGTCGTGATGGTTGTTGATCCCCCGGGCCAGCGCATCGTCCGGGAACTCGTTGGTGTAGTGGCCGATATCATGGAGCAAGGCGGCGGCGACCAGCGCGTCGCCGGCATTCGACTCCTCGGCCAGCCGGGCCCCCTGGAGCATGTGCTCGGACATCGTGACCTGCTCGCCCAGGTAAGAATCGGCCCCGCGTCGCTCGAAAATATCTCCGATAAAGGCGACGATGTTGTCGGCCGTAAGCCTTGTGAAATCCGGCTTGCTCATTCCCCAACAGCCCCTGTGACCTTCGATTCGAGCGCGGACAGGGTCGACAGGAGACCGTCCTTGTCCGCATAGCACCCCTGCAGCCACCGGGATCCCGTACCGCAATACCCTTTGCGCGCATGCAGCACGCGGGTGTTGTCGACGATGAAGCTCTCTCCGGGCTCCAGCTTGAAGCCGACCGCCATCACCGGATCGTCAATGATCTCCCCGAACCGGCGATAGGCCGCGTAGTAATCGGCCATGTCTTCGTAGGGGACATCCGTGATCGGGGCGGCGGAGCGGTTGTTGAACCGCACGCCGATCAACTCTCCATCGGGGGCGAGCTCGATCATCGGCCGGCGCGAGGTCAGACGAACGCCGGCCGAGCCCGAATATTCGAACCTCGCGCAATGACCGGAGAGCAGGGCCAAGGCCCGAGGATCCTCGTCGCGCAACCTCTCGACGGCGCGAAACCCGTCCACAAGCATCGAGTCGCCACCCTCGGCCGAGTTTTCCAGGCAATAGAGGATCTGCAACGTCGGGACCGGATCGCGGTAGGGGTTGTCCGTGTGGGCCTGCAGCCCGAGCCCCGTATAGGCCAGATTGGTCGGATTGACCTCGGTGCGGACTTCGAACCACTCGCCGTAGTTCGTCTCACGCACATAACCGAACAACGCGGCGACCTTCAGCAGCGCGCCGCTCTCCACCGGCCCGCCCGAGAGCTTGGCGAAACCGTAGCGGCGCACCGCCGCGAGCCAGTCATGAAGCTCGGTCGAACCGGGTGCCATGGCGCGGAAATCGCCGTCCGGGAGGTTTGCGCCGAGCCCGCCGTCCCAGGTCTCGATCCGCGGCGCGATCCACCCGGGAGACCGGCGAGCCTTCCGGTCGTAGGCGTTGGTTCGGAGCCAGGCGCCGGGAAAACGCACGGTCTTTCCCTCCGGTGCGAAGGTCACCGCGAGTTCGGCGCCGCCCCCCTCCGCTCCCTTGATCCGGGTGTCGCGCGGAATGTCGTCGAGCGTGATCAGCCGCTGTCCGTTGCCCGGCCACCGCGTCTCGGCGTCGAGGGCGTTGTCCCTCAACCAGATCGCATGAAAGCGCAGCGATACCCCATCGCTCCAGTGAGCCTCCAACCCGGATCCGTCTTCCAGAATAGCAAATGACTCGATTGACGTCATGTCCCGGCTCCACTTTTGTCGATCGCTATGGACGGTATGGGAGAGCTTTGCCATAAGAACAATCAAATTATCCCACCTCCAAGACATGGTTTTCATTATGTCGGATGAGCAACCAACGACAACCCTTCCCCCACTGGAATGGTTGCGCGTCTTCGAAGCGGCGGGACGTTTGGGCTGTTTCACCGCCGCGGGATCCGAGCTCGGATTGACGCAGGCGGCTGTCAGTCAGCGCATCCGCAACCTGGAGGCCCGGTTGGGCGTGCGCCTGTTCCTCCGTCTTCCGCGTGGCGTGGAGCTCTCCGCCGATGGAGAGGCCTATCTGCCCCATGTCCAGAACGCACTCAACGCGATGCTGCGGAGCACGACCGATCTCTTCGGCGCGCCGCGCAGAAAAATCACCATCGCGGCGCCTCACTCGGCCGCGCAATTGTGGATCGCCCCGCGCCTCGTGGCGCTGGCGGCGGCGTTACCGAACCTTCAGGTCTCGGTCGCGACCGTGCACCGACCCGCGGACTACTCGGCCGCGGACGCGGATTTCGAGGTCCGCTTCGGCACCGGAAACTGGCCGGGTCGCCGGGCGGTCCGGCTTTTTGAAGAGGTGCTGACACCGGTCGCCGCACCTTCGCTGATCGAGGGCGCCGGCGCCGACTGGCGTCGCCTGCCTCAAATCGCGGTGTCCGGGCCGCGCGACGGTTGGCGGGAGTGGGCCGCGGCGACGGGTGTTGCTCCGCCGAGGCCACCCTCCCTGCGGTTCGACAGCTTCGCACCCGCCTTGTACGCCGCGATGGCCGGCGCGGGTGTCTTGCTCGCGTCGCTCGGGCTGACCTTGCCCGCACTCGAGACACGCGGATTGGTGCGTCTGCCGGAGCGATCCATCCAAATGGAAAAGGCATACTGGCTCACCTGGCCGGTTTCGATCTCTACTTTCACCGACCATGAAATCATCGTCTCCGCTCTATCCCCAAGCGACGGGCTGACGACTTGAGAGCCCGTCCGGTAACGCTTCTGGAACACATCAAGGTCGCCGCCAACAGGCGACGTCCCCTATCAGTCGCTGATCAAGATGTGGCTTTCCGAGAAGGTGGACCCGTCTTGAAGTGGGTCCGGTTGAGCCGCGTGCCCCTTGATCTTTAGGTTAGATTAGTATCGCGTCCCCAGAACTCCGACCGCGTCCCCCGTCCCCAGAACT
>JAUXFS010000011.1 GCA_030622775.1 Rhodospirillales bacterium
ATAGGATCCGGCGGTCGCGAGGCCGTCGGTTTGGCGGTTCTTGAGCGCGCTCACGGCGGCGTTCAACTCGACCTCGGCGAGCTTCACCTTGCCCTCCAGCCCGAACAGCTTGAGGTACTTCGCCGCCTCGCGGGCGCCGAAGCTGCCCTTGCCGATCAGCAAGGTCTTGCCTTCGAGTTCGGCGAACGAGCTGACTCCGGAGTCCTCGCGAACCACGAAATGCATGGTCAGCGACGGGATCGGGAACAGGCCGCGAATTTCATCGAACTTGTCGTTCTTGGGCTCGAACATCTTCTTGCCGAGTTGGGCGAGCTTGACCAGAACCGGCGGCGTGGTGAAGACGTAGTTGCCGGTCCTGACGGCGGCCTCCTTGACGTTCTGCACCGAGCCCTGGCTTTCCTCCACGGTGAGGATGATGTCGCCGCCCGAGCCCCGCTTGATCGCTTCGGCGAGTTGCACGGCCATCTGATAGTAGGACGACGTGGATTTGGCGGATTTGTAGGTGACGCGGGTCTCGGCGGTGGCGATCCCGGCGGACGCGAAGGTTGCCGCCACCATCGCCGCCGTTGCCCAAGTGAGATTTTTCATGTTCGACCCTCCCCGGTTGGTTCTGAGATTTGAGGTACGGTTTTAGCTTCCGCGAGTGGCCAACGCAAATCCACCGGCCTCCTCGCTACAAATTGGCCGCTACGGATTGGCGAGTGCTTCGGCGCGGGCGTGGGCGTCGCGCGCCTTGTCGGGCTCGCCCAATACCTCGTAGGCGCGGGCGAGCCGCAGCCACCCCTCTCGGTCGTCGGGTTGATCCTCGAGCCGCGCCGCCAGCCTCTCGACCATCGAGCGGATCATTTGGCCGCGGTCCTCCGCCGACATCCCGGCGGCCGCTTCCATGTCGGCGCGGGTCGGACCGGGGGGAGCCGCTTCGCCGGCCGGCGCCCGGGTTTGCGCTGCCCGGGCTTCCGGTGACGGTTCGATAGTCGCCGGGTCGATGCCCAGTTCGGCGGCGGCGCGGGTGATCTGCTGGTGGACGATCGGTAGCCACGGGACGTCCGCCGGCGCGATCGCCGCCAAGTCCACCCATCCCTGCAACGCACCGTTGAGATCGCCCTGCTGGGCCCTGTGGAGGGCCAGGTAGTAGCGGGCCTTGGGATTGTCCGGGGCGGCATCGAACGCGCTCTGGAAGGCCTGCCTGGCGTTGGGGGTCACTTGCCCGCCGGCCGCGGCGACCAGCGCCTCGCCGTAGGCGGCGGCGAGGTCCGGATCCGCGCCGTTCAGCCGGAGGGCGCGGCGGAACGCCTCCGCGGCCTTCGCATAGCGGTCCATCGTCACATACGAACGGCCGAGCAGGATCCAGCCGTCGGCGTTGTCGGGGTTCGCTCGCAGGCGCTCGACGAGACCCGCCACCGCCGTTTCCTTGGTCGCGGCCCCCGCGGCGACCGGGGCAGGGGTGTTCCCCGCGGCCCAAGGCTGGTCCGGGATGCCGGGGGTGCCCAAGCTCAGGTAGAGCCCGAACGCGCCCGTGGGGACGACAACGATGGCCAGGACGGCGAAGACGAGACCGCCGCGCCGTTGCCGAGGCTCCGGCGCCGCGAGGGCCGTTTCGTCGGCGGCGGCCAGCATCCGCCGCTCCACCTCGATCCGTGCCGCCTCCGCCTGCTCGGTGTCGAGCAGCCCCCGTTCCAGATCCCGGTCGACCTCGGCGAGCTGGTCGCGGAAGACGGCGAGGTCGAATTCGGCGCGCGCCGGCGGCGGCTCGCGGCGGCGGAGCAGCGGCGCCAGCAACAGCCCCAGCGTCGCCACGGTGAGCGCGGCGGCGGCGATCCACAGTGCCGTCACCGGGGATCGTCCTCCAGCAGCCCGTCCAGTCGGCGTTTCTCCGCTTCGCTGAGCGGTCGCGGCGCGGCGGCGGCGGCGCCGGCGGCCGCGCCACGGCGGCGATAGAAGGCGAAGACGGCGATCATGCCGACGATCGCCAGCGCCGCCGGCCCCAACCACAGGGCGTAGGTCGAGGCCTTGAACGGCGGGTTGAGCAGAACGAAGTCGCCGTAGCGGGACACCACGTAGTCGACCACCTGTTCGTTGCTGTCGCCGGCGCTCAGCCGCTCGCGCACCAGCACCCTCAGGTCGCGGGCCAGCTCGGCGTCGGAATCGTCGATCGACTGGTTCTGGCACACCAGGCAGCGCAGGCCCTTGCTCACCTCCCGGGCGCGGCTTTCCAGCACCGGGTCGTCGAGGACCTCGTCGGGCTCGACGGCGCCGGCCGTGGCCGCCGCCAGTCCGATCGAGACAGCGACGGCGACCGCGGCCAGGATCGCCCTCATTGCGCGCGCAGCTTTTGCACGATCGGCCACAGTTGGTTCTCCCAGATTTCCGGCGTGATCGGTCCGATCTGCTTGTAGCGGATCACCCCGCGGGCATCGACGATGAACGTCTCCGGCGCGCCGGTGACCCCGAAGGCGATGGCGGCCTTGCTTTCTGGATCGTCGCCGACCAGCGTATACGGATCGCCGAACCTCGCCAGCCATGCCGGGCCGGCGTTGGGATCCTTCTCCCGCCAGTCGATGCCGTGGATCGGAACAACCCCATCCGCTTTGAGTTTCATCAAGAACGGGTGTTCGATCCGGCAAGCGACGCACCAGGAACCGAAGATGTTGACCAGCGATACCTGGCCCGGAAGATCGTCGCTGGAAAAGCCCCGGTCACGGCCCCGGATCGGCTTCAGCGCGAAGGGGGGAACCTGCTGATCGATCAGCACCGAGGGGATTATTTGCGGATCCTTGCCCAGTCCGACCCAAAAATAAGCCGCGAGGACAAGGAAAACCGCCAGGGGTACGAGATAGACGATCCGCCGCATGGTCGACCGATCGCCGTCAGGCTTCGGCCGGCGCGGGCTTGGCCCGGCCGGTGGTCCGCCGCCGCGTCGGCGCGCCGACCCGATGGCGGCGGTCGGTAAGGCTGAGCATCCCGCCGACAACCATGATCGCGACGCCGCCCCACATCCACGCCACCAGGGGATTGAAGTAGATCCGGGTCACGTAGCCGCCGTCGTTGCCCGCCGGATCGCCGATCACCGCGTAGAGATCGCCCCAGAAGGTGGTGTGGATGGCCGCCTCGGTGGTTTGGCGCCCTTCGACCGGATAGGTCCGCTTCTCCGGAAACAAGGTGGTGACCGGCCGGCCGTCGCGGGTCACGGTAAACCTGCCGCCGAGAATGGTGTAGTTGGGGCCCCGGCTGCGCTCGGCGCCTTCGAACAGATAGTCGTAGCCGCCGACGTTGACGGTCTCGCCCGGCGCCATCACCTGGATGCTCTCCACCTTCCACACCCCGGCGCCGGTCATCCCGGCGATGGCGACGGCCAGCCCGGCGTGGGCCAGGGTCATCCCCCAGGCGGCGCGCGGCAGGGTGGCGAAGCGCCGCAGGCTCTCGCCCGGCGTCGCCCGCAGCAGCCGGATCCGCCCGGCCAGTTCGACCAGGGTGCCGACGAACAGCCACGCCGCCAGCCCCATTCCGACCAGCCCGACCAGCGGTGCGTCGGCGTAAACCGTCCAGGTGGCGGCAACCGCCGCCGCCGCCACCAGGGCCGCCAGCCACAGCCGCTTCAGCGCCGATGCAATGTCGGCCCGCTTCCACGGCAACAGCGCCCCCACCGCCATCGCCACCACCAGGGGCGCCATCAGCGGGATGAACACGGCGTTGAAGAACGGTGGCCCCACCGACACCTTGCCGCCGCCGACGCTCTCCAGCATCAGCGGGTAGAGGGTGCCGAGCAGCACCGACGCGGCGGCGGTGCTGAGCAGGAGGTTGTTGAGCAGCAACCCGCCTTCGCGGGAGATCGGCCGGAACATGCCGCCGCCGCGCAGGCTCGGCCCGCGCCACGCGAACAGCGCGAACGAGCCGCCGATGATGATCACCAGCAACAACAGGATGAACACCCCGCGCGCCGGATCGGTGGCGAACGCATGGACCGAGGTCAGCACCCCCGAGCGGACCAGGAAGGTGCCGAGCAGACTGAGGCCGAAGGTGACGATGGCGAGAAACACCGTCCAGCCCTTGAGGGTGTCCCGCTTCTCGACGACGATCGCGGAATGCAGGAGCGCGGTGCCGGCGAGCCACGGCATGAACGAGGCGTTCTCCACCGGATCCCAGAACCACCAGCCGCCCCAGCCGAGTTCGTAGTACGCCCACCATGAGCCGAGGGTGATGCCGATGGTCAGGAACGTCCAGGCGGCGAGGGTCCACGGCCGCACCCAGCGGGCCCAGGCGGCGTCGACCCGGCCCTCGATCAGCGCGGCGATCGAGAACGAAAACGCCATCGAGAACCCGACGTAGCCGAGATAGAGAAACGGCGGGTGAAAGGCGAGACCGGGGTCCTGGAGCAGCGGATTGAGGCCGCGCCCGTCCACCGCCGCCGGCACCAGCCGCTCGAACGGATTGGAGGTGAGCAGAATGAACAGGTAGAAGCCGATGGCGATCCACGCCTGGACCGCCAGCGCCCGGGCGCGCAGGGTCGGCGGCAGATTGCCGCCGAACGCCGCCGCCGCCGCCCCGAACACGGTCAGGATCAGCACCCACAGCAGCATCGAGCCTTCGTGGTTGCCCCAGGTGCCGGAGATCTTGTAGAGCAGCGGCTTCGACGAATGGGAGTTCATCGCCACGTTGAGGACGGAAAAGTCCGACGTAACGTAGGCGTGCATCAGGCAACCGAACGACATCGCCACCAGCGCGAACTGGGCGAGCGCGGCGGTGCGGGCGAGGTCCATCCACGCAGCGTGGTTGCGATGGGCGCCGACGATCGGCACCGTCCCCTGGACCACCGCGATCACCAGCGCCAGGATCAGGGCGAAGTGCCCAAGCTCGACGGTCATTGGGCCTTGTCCTTCGTCATCTGGCCGGACTCCTCGAGTTTCTCGCGCATGTGCTGCCACTGGCCGGATTTCTTGAGGGCGTCGGCGACCTCCGGCGGCATGTAGTTCTCGTCGTGCTTGGCGAGGATGCCGTCGGCGATGAACACGCCGTCCTCCATCCGCCCCTCGGCGACCACGCCCTGCCCCTCGCGGAACAGGTCGGGGAGGATGCCAGTGTAGAGGACCGGCACCGCGTTCTCCAGGTCGGTGATCCGGAACCGGACGTCGGCGCCGCCGCCGCGTTCGACGCTGCCTTCCTCCACCAGGCCGCCGACGCGCAGCCGCCTGTCGCCGATCTCCGGCTTCTCGACCAGCTCGGTCGGGCTGCGAAAGAACACGATGGCCTCGTCGAATGCCGAAAGCACCAGGGCGGCGGCGACGCCGAGCAGGCCCAGTCCGATCAGCACGAAGGTGAGGCGCCGGTGCTTAGGCTTCACGGGTCGCCTCCCCGCGGCCGGTCTCGGTGGCGCCCCCCCGCAGCTTGGCAAGGGTCGACTCCCGGGCCTTCAACGATCTCAGGCTGGTGACCAGCAGCACGACCAGCACCAGGACGGTGATCCCGAACGACGGCCAGACGAAGCCGCCGTGACCGCCCATGTTCAGGAAAGACGAAAACGAATCCATGCGCGTACCCTATCTCCGATCCGGATCACAAGCCGTGGACCTGGCGCAGGCGCAGCGCCCGGATCTTGCCGGCGACGATCTCGCCGCGCATCCGCACCAGCAGCACCCACAGGTAATAGGTAGTGAAACCCGCGGCCATCACCAACAGCGGCCACAACATGCTGGCATGGATCGCCGGCCCTTCGACGCGGGCGATGCTGGCCGGCTGATGCAGGGTGTTCCACCAGTCGACCGAAAACTTGATGATCGGCACGTTGACGAACCCGACCAACACCAGGATCGACGATGCCTTGGCCCCCCGCGCCGGGTCGTCGAAGGCGTTGTTGAGGGCGATATAGCCGAGATAGAGGAAGAACAGCACCAGCACCGAGGTCAGCCGGGCATCCCACACCCACCAGGCGCCCCACATCGGCTTGCCCCAGAGCGAGCCGGTCAGCAGCGCCAGGAAGGTGAAACAGGCGCCGATCGGGGCGGTCGATTTGGCCGCCAGATCGGCGAGCGGATGCTTCCAGATCATCCCGACCGCCGCGGCGGCGGCCATGCCGGAATAGCAGAACATCGCCATCCACGCCGACGGGACATGGACGTACATGATGCGCACGGTTTCGCCCTGCTGATAGTCCGCCGGCGACGCGACCAGCGCCAGGTACAGGCCGGCGGCGAGCAGCACCACCGTCAGCGCGGCGAACCAGGGCACCGCGCGCTGGCTGAGGCGCATGAACCGGTTGGGATTGGCAAATCGATGCATGATGTTTCCGGCGCCCCGTATGTCCGGGCCACGGGCCCGAGGGTGCGGTCCCTTTTTATACGATTTCATCCAAGGTGCAATCCGACCTTATCCTGGGTGTTCGCCAAACCTGGCTATTCCACGGCCTGCCGCAACGCCGCCGCGGCCGCCCACGGCGCCAGTGCGAGGGCGGCGAGCAGCAACCCGGTCAGCACCAGCAGGTGGGGCTGGAGGGCGTAGCCGCCGGCCGCCGCGTCGACGGCGGCGACGCCGAAGATCAGCACCGGAATATAGAGCGGCAGGATCAGCAGGCTCAACAGCACGCCGCCGCGCCGCGAGCCCAGGATCAACGCCGCGCCGACGGCGCCGATCAGGCTCAGCGACGGGGTGCCCAGCGCCAGCGCCGCGAGCAGGCCGGCGAACCCGCCGGCTTCCATGCCGAGCAGCACCGCCAGCAACGGCGCCGCGGCCATCAGCGGCAGGCCGGTGGTCAGCCAGTGGGCGGCGATCTTGGCGGCGACGACGACTTCCATCGGCACCGGCGCCAGGACCAGCAGTTCGAGGCTGCCGTCCTCGTAGTCGGCCTGGAACAGGCGTTCGAGGGCGAGCATCGACGCCAGCAGGGCGGCGACCCAGATCACCCCGGCGGCGATGCGGGCGAGCACATTGGCCTCCGGTCCGACCCCGAACGGAAACAACACCACGGCGAGCACGAAAAAGACGAGCGCCATCATGCTGTCCATCCCCTGGCGCACCGCCAGCCGCAGATCGCGGCGGATCAGGATCAGTAGCGGGTTCAGCACCCGACCGCCTCCAAGCCGGCATTGAAGGCGGCGAGATCGAGAACCACCGCGCCCTCGGGCAGGGATCCGCCGTGCATCGACATCACCACCATGCCGCCTTCGGCGCGATGGCTTGCGACGGCGGCGTCGACGCGCCCGGCGGCATCGGTATCCAGCGCGGTCTTCGGCTCGTCGAGCAGCCACAGCGGTGCCGGCGCTGCGAGGATGCGGGCGAGATTGAGCCGTCGGCGCTGTCCGGCGGAGAGATAGCGGCCCGGCACATCGGCGAGGTGGGGAATGCCGAAGGCCTCGAGCGCCGTCCGGGTGCGCGCCCCGGCGCCGTCCGAGCCGCCGCGCAGAGCCGCCCAGAAAACCAGGTTCTCGGCCACGGTCAGGTCCGGCTTGACCGCGTCCAGGTGGCCGACATAGTGGACGCGGGCGCGATGGGTCGCCGGGTCCCCGGCCACGTCCTCGCCGCCCCAGGCGAGAACGCCGCCGGCCGGATGCGCCAGCCCCGCCATCAGCCTGAGCAGGCTGGACTTGCCGCTGCCGTTGGGACCGGCGAGCACCAGCGCGCCGCCGGCTTCGACGCGAAAGCCGAGGTCGGCGAAAACGACGCGCCCGCCGCGCACGCAGACGAGCTGTCGTCCAACGAAATCGGTCATTGACGATCGTGGAGCACCCACGCGCAACACCCTAGAGCACAGTCCATCGAGTTGGACACCCCCTCACCCTGGTTCGGGTATGCACCGGCATTCGCCGGCGCAACCCTTCTCGTCCTTCCCTCCGAGGGGGAGAGGGAAGGTGAGGGGGGATCAAGCTAAACGGGAAATCCTCTAGCGCAAAACGTTCCGGCGATGAAGGCGTCGCCAAAAAGAAAAAGCGACCGGTGAGGGGACCGGTCGCCAGGTACGGCTTGTGTGCCGATCGGGGATTCCAGAGATTGGGGGATCTCTGGCCCTGTCTCGTAGGAGGTCTATACCCCCAAACAGAGCCCGAAACTGTGGCGTAATTATGGCGATGCTGCAGCGCGAAAAAGAAAATTCACCGGAAACGGCTGGGCTATCCTAGTAGGGGATTCACCCAAAGAAAAAATCGCGTCGTGCGCTCAATAGGCGCGGTATTTCGCCTATTAGTTTACTTTGCGTCATGAAATATTCGCGAAAAAAGCGCTATTTCGCGACCCTCTCCTCCTCGTGAAATCGGGAATGTGACGGCGAATAATTGAAAGAGGGTCCGATTCACGGCGTGATTCGGAATTCACCAGCCTGCCGCCCAAAACGTCGGGCGCCTTGTTGGCGCCGCTCCGGCGAGCCTCATATCAACGCAGGCTGGTATCACTCGTAGCTGCGGATGTCGTCGATGACCTTGCCATCGTTGGGCAGGGCGCCGGGGGCGGCGATCTCGATGCGGCCCTTGAGCTTGCAGACCGCCTGGAGGCTCTCCCCCAACGCCGCGGCGTCGACCCCCAAGGTCTCGCAATGGAGCGTCATCACGTCCCGGCCGTCCTCGCGGTCGACCACCAGCCGCGCCTTGACGATCTCCGGGTGGCGCTTGAGCACGTCGGCGATCTGGTTGGGGTGGACGAACATGCCCTTGACCTTGGTCGTCTGGTCGGCCCGGCCCAACCAGCCCTTGAGCCGCATGTTGGTCCGCCCGCAGGGGCTCGTTCCCGACATCACCGCCGAGAGATCGCCGGTGGCGAAGCGGATCAGCGGATAGTCGCGGGAAAAGACGGTGACCAGCACCTCGCCGACCTCGCCCTCGGACACCGGATCGCCGGTGCCGGGGCGGACCACCTCGACGATGATTCCCTCGTCGACGATCAACCCTTCCATCGCCCGGGACTCGTAGGCGATCATCCCCAGGTCGGCGGTGCCGTACCATTGCACCGCGTCGATGCCCGCCGCCTTGATCTCGGCGCGGACCTGGGGCGGCAGCGGCTCCGCCGCGACGCTGGCCTTGCTCAGGCTTGAGGTGTCGAGGCCCAGTTCCCGCCCCTTTTCGAGCAGGATCTTGAGGAACGACGGGGTTCCGGCGTAACAGGCGGGGCGGATGTCGTGGATCGCCCGAACCTGCAGATCAGTGTTCGCCGGCCCGGCGGGGAACACGGCGCAGCCGAGGGCGACGGCGCCCCGTTCGACCATCGCGCCGGCGGGGGTGAAGTGGTAGGAGAAGGTGTTGTGGATCACCTCGCCGGCGCGGAAGCCGGCGGCATGGAACGCCCTGGCGGTCCGCCAGTAGTCGCGGCCGAGCGGCTCCAGGTCGTAGATCGGGCCGGGGGACTGGTAGATCCGCACCAGATTGCCGGGAGCCGTGGTCGCCATGCCGCCGAACGGCGGATCGCTCCGATGCAGGTCGATCAGCTCCGATTTGCGGGTCAGCGGCAGCGTCGCCAGTGCCTCGCGGCTGGTGATGTCCCCGGGAGAAACATTCCTGAACAGGCGCCGGTAGAACGGCGCGTTGTCCCTGGCGTTGGCGATCTGAAAGGGTAGCGCGGCGAACTGCGCCGCCGCGCGGGCCTCGCCGTCGCGGGTCTCCAGGTCGTCGTAGAATTCGCTCATCGGCCCCTCGGTCCTCCCCTTATACCAACGGTCATTGATAGGAACCCATTGTGACGGCCTATCGAGGTTTCCGGCAAGGAGTGGGGCGCGCCGTGATGCTGGAGCATCACAAGCGGCGTGCGACGCTGCCCGGAAGCCTCGATAGGCCGCCCGCAGGGTCGTGTTTCGCGCATCCTCGGGGCGTCGAAGCCGCTTGACGATGCGCCAGCATCGCCCGCGCGGCCCCTCCTGCCGAGGATGCGGGAAACACGATCACAATGAGTCCCTATCAATGACCGTTGGTATTATCCGATCTTCGGCTTGAGATCCATGCTGCGGGCGAGGGTCTTGAACCGGCGCTCGACCGCTTCGCTGAGGAAAACGGCTTTGTCGTCGGGGACTTCCAGGATCAGCCGCCCGTTCTTGGATTTCATGCGGGTCCGCGGCAGCAAGCCCGGCGCGCCGCCCGAAAGCGTGTGAGCAAGACGGAGCGCGAGGCCGATCACCAGCGCACGGGAATGCCGATCCTCGTCGAGCAGTTTGCGATGGGGCGCGACGATCCGATCGTCGGGGTCGCCGTCGTAACGGACGAGGACCGCGAGCGCCATCTCGGCCCGGTCCGGATGGGTGAGTTCCGGATAGGGGATGCGCAGCACCCGATGGTAGGAATGGAGCGCCCGATAGTCCGGATGCTCGCTCCATCCGATGTCGCTCAGAAGGCAGGTGGCGAGGCGCAACCGGCGTTGCGACGTCGTTTCGTTGGGGAACAGCGGCGACATCCAGTCGAGAATTTCCTCGCCGTGCATGGCGAAGCGGCCGGTGCGCTCGGCCTGGCTTTCGCACGCGCTGATCAGCGGATCCTGCCCCCGCAGCTCCGGCGGCAGCAGCTCCAGCATCTGCCCTTCGCGCATGCCGAAGGCGGAAAACGCCACCTGCGAGGGACGGGAGACCTCGATCAGCGCCGATAATGCCATCGCCGCGGATGGTAGCGTGTCGATGCGCCGGTGAGCTATTCCGGGGAGCTTTTCAACCGTGTTTCTGCTCAGGCCGGCAATGAGATCGGCGAGCCTCAGCGCGTCGAAGAAGCCGATCACAAAGTTGTCGACGACGTGGAGCGGGTGGTGGGTCTGTTCGATGAAAATTCGCGCGAGCGCCCGCCACGAGCCGCCGACGGCATACAACGTTCGGCCGCTCATATCGACGAGCCACGGGACCTTGGCCAGTTCGCCGGAGAGGATTCTCCGTGCTTCGGCGCGATCGCCGCCGGAGGCCTCGAAAAGCCGCAAATGGCCAAGCGGAAGCGTGGCGAAAGTCCCGATCTTGCCTTTCTCCAGGCTGACCAGATCGAGGCTGCCGCCACCGAGGTCGCCGAGCACCCCGTCGGCGTCCGGTACGCTGTTGAACAGGCCGACCGCGGCCAGCCGCGCCTCCTCCGCGCCACTCAGCACGTTTACCGGAAGGCCGCAGGTGCGTTCGACCAGGTCGACGAATTCGGTGCCGTCGATGGCGTCGCGCACCGCCGCCGTCGCCACCATCTCGAGGCGCTTGACGTCCATCGCCCGGGCGAGCCCGACGAACCGGGCCAGACTGCGCAGAGCTTCGGAGACGCCCTTGGGATTGAGCTTGCCGGTCTTGGCCATGCCGCTGCCCAGGGCGCATTGGGCTTTTTCGTTGAAGATCGGGATCGGCAGGCGGGTCGGCGCGTCGTAGACCACCAGCCGCACGGTATTGGAGCCGATGTCGACGACGCCGACCCGGCCGCCGGAGCGCACCCCGTCGACAACCCGTTTGGGTGCGGCGGTCGAGGCAGGTTTAGAAACAGCCATCAAGAGAACTCGTTACGCGGAGGATCCGTGCCTCGCTGACATATCCGGAAATTACAGGCCGGCGCACATGGTAAACAGCCGGCGAAAAGTTTTGCCCTCGGTCGGCATGGGCCCGCTTTTCGACAACGACGCTCCAGGCTCGACCCGGCCGACGCACCAGAAGTAAGGGAAAGTCGGTTCGCTCCCCATGAAAGCCAATGGAAGACTTTGACGACATCGTGGTTTAGCATATCGATCAAAGAGAGGCCCTGGAAAAATGTTCAGAACCGCGGAACTCGGCCGCACGATATCGAAGGAAGAATACCACGAAGTCTTGCCGGCTTTGCGGGCCGAGTTGTTGGAGGTTCAGCAACGGTTGCGGGAGGCTTCTTTTCCGGTGATCGTTGTTTTCGGGGGCGTCGATGGCGCCGGCAAAGGGCAAACGGTCAACCAGCTCAACGAGTGGCTGGACCCTCGGTGGCTGACCACCCGTGCCTTTGGGCCGCCGTCGGACGAGACGGCGGAGCGGCCCGAGTATTGGCGGTACTGGCGTGACCTCCCGCCGAAGGGGAGAATCGGCCTTTTTCTCAGAAGCTGGTATTCACGGCCGATTCTCGACAGGGTTTATGAAAAGACCAGCGAGGCCGAATACGACGAGACCCTGGATCGGATGATCGCCTTCGAGCGCGGTCTTGCCGATGACGGCGCCCTGATCCTCAAGTTCTGGATGCATCTCGGCAAGAAGGCGCAGAAACAGCGCCTCCGCGCACTGGAAAAAGACCCGCTCACCCGTTGGCGCATCACCCAGACCGCCTGGGATCACTGGCATATGTATGACCGGTTCATTGTCGCGGCGGAGAGGGCGATCACGAGAACGAGCGCCGCGAACGCCCCCTGGCAGATCGTCGAGGGCTACGACAAGCGTTTCCGAAGCTTGACCGTTGCCACGACGATTCTCGAGGCCATCCGAAAGCATTTGGATGACGTTGAGACGCAACAGAAAATCCTTGCCGAAAAAAGCAAGGCAAACGAGCGCGAGGCGATCCGGCGGAAGCCCAACGGCGAGGGGCGCCCGGCGAAGTCGGATGTAGCCATGTCGTTCTGTGAGCCAAGGAGTTGTAA
>JAUXFS010000420.1 GCA_030622775.1 Rhodospirillales bacterium
GGGCTGCTACCGGAAGAAATAGAAGGAGGGGGCTAAGATGGCCGATATCAAGCGTCTGCACTACTTCAACCACCAGATGCTGGTGGAGGATGATTTCACCGACGAGCAGACCTACCACCTCGGCATGCGTCGTCGCCACAACCGGGCGCTTCACAAGTTCGGCGTCGCCGAAGGATTGAACGTTCGCAAGACCGGCGAAAAGGAGGTGACCGTCGATCCCGGAACAGCGATCGACCGGGACGGCAAGGAAATCATCCAGGGCGCCGACTTCGTCGTCGACCTGAGAGACGGCACCAAATATCCGAAGGGCACCCAGGTCCATGTCGTCATCGCCCATGTCGAGGAGGAATCGGACCAGAAAACGTTCGGTGGCGTGACCGGCGCCACCCGCATCGCCGAGAAGACGAAAATCGAGGCGGTGACGACCGCGCCGGCAGCCGACGGTAGCGTCATCAGGCTCGCAACATTCAAACTGGACAACAACGCCAACGTGCCGGGCAACATCGGCGATCCCCTCGCCGAGGGCCGCCAGCTCGCCGGAACCGTGCTCGCGCCGGGAACCGTCGGCGAGGCCGAACTGATCGATGGCGCGGTCACCGAATCGAAGCTGGCGGATGGCGCCGTGACGGCGGCCAAGATCGCCCGCGGCGCCGTTACCACCGAGAGCATCGGCGCCCTATCGATCAAGGGCGGCAAGGTTGAAGGCTCTCTCGGCATTGGCGGAGACCTCGGCGCGAAGACCGGCCATTTTTCCGAAGGCGTGACATCATCCGCGACAAGTATTTTCGAAGTCCGCCGCGGACCGGCGGTCGTGATAACCGCGCCTCGGGGACAACCGGCGCTTCACGTCCAGGGCATGGCAAAATTCGATGGAGAGAAGCAGGGCTTTATCGTCGATACGTTCGTCAACGCAAGCGGGCAGCAGCTCCACATGGGCGACGTGGTAAAGCTGAACGGGAGCAAGATCAGGCGATTCACCGGCACCGACAACCGGATCCCGGTGACCGAGGTGGCCCTCGCCGACAAGGAGAACGACAACCTGGTCATCGGCATCGTCTCGGCGGAAGCGATCCCGGAGCCGGACGCCCCCGATACCCGGATTGGTCCTGAAGACCCGACCTTTATCGAGGACGGCGGAGAGCTTTTCGTTGTCACCCTTGGCACCTTCGCCCATTGCAAGGTGGACGCGACCAAGGCTCCCATCGCGGTCGGGGATCTCCTCACCTCGTCGCCGACGCCCGGTCACGCCCAAAAGGCGACGGCCCCCAAGATCGGCAGTATCATCGGCAAGGCGTTGGAGCCGCTCGCGAAAGGAACCGGCTCGATCGCCGTTTTCGTGAATATTCAGTGAGCTGGAAATAGAGGGAGAGGTCGTCATGACCATAGATTCGACGCTTCGCGGCATTCGGTTGCGGATCGACCAGGCGAGCGATCCGGGCGAACAGCCCGAGGTGAGGTTCGGTTTCGCCAACGCCTCCAACCAGTCCTGGACCGTGGCGAGGCTCGTGGCGACTGAACAGGGCACCTTCGGCGGCAGACTGGCCTTTGAAGTCAACGCCGGCGGCGGTACCCCGGCGGATACCACCACGGAGCGCTTGAGCATCGACAGCACCGGCGATGTGCGCATCGGCGGCAGCCTGAGCGTCGGCGGCGCTCTGGCGGCGGGTTCGATCACCGACGTGGCGGCCGAGATCACGACGCTGAAGGGCCGCACCTTCACGGCAACCGACGTCGGCGCGCTGCCGATCGGTGGCGGTACGCTCACCGGCGATCTGACGGTCGAAGGCGCCCTGCAGGCGGGCGCGATCGCCGACGTGGCGGCCGAGATCACGACCCTGAAAGGACGAACGTTTACGGCGGCCGACGTCGGCGCGCTTTCGATAAGCGGCGGCACGGTCACCGGCGACGTGGCCGTGAACGGCAAGCTCGACGTCACCGGCGAAGTCGGCTTTTCAGGCGGCAAGCTGGAGGTGCAAAGCCCGTGGGGAGATTGGATCTTCCTGCGTCAGGAGCGCGACCGGGACGGCGGCGGCGGCTTCCACATCCACAATCCCTGGGGCAACTCGAACCAACGCCAGGGGGCTGCTGATCGAAACCGCCTGGAGATCGGCTACACAAAACCGGACGGCGGGACGCTCTGGGGACAGTTGGTCATCCATGGACCGACCGGCAACGTCGGTATCGGGACGACCGCGCCGGGCGCGAAGCTGCATGTGTACCGCCCCGGCCCGGTGAACTACGAGGATAACGCGCTGAAGATTCAGACCCAGAACGGCTACGCGACGTTCGGATCGATTAACGGTAGCTGGTTCCACATGCATACGGATAGAGCGAAATTCTTTTTCAATAAACCGGCTCATGCAAGAGGCGGATTTCATACATATTCGACGCGCGAGCACAAGAAGGACATTCACTACCTGTCCGCGGAAGAAGAAGACCGCGTATTGTTTTCGGTCGCAGGACTGAGGATGGCGACATTTCGATACAGGGACAACGAACTTGGAGACAAAATCCATACCGGGATCATTGCCGAGGAAGCACCGGAGGCGGTTTTATCCCAAGAGGGGCGTTCGATCGATTTGTACGACTATGTTTCGTACGGAATAACGGCGCTCAAAGCGCTGCAGAGGCGGCTCGAGAGGATGGAGGCGAGGATGCGTGAACTCGAGCCGTCCGGCGATGTCGTCGGGCCGGGGAGTTGATACATTGGGCGATCCGGGAGTGAACGCAGTCCTTTTCGCGCATCAAAAACGATCATCTGGCAACAGTCCGCAGGACGAGGAGGTGTAGTCATGGCCATTGATTCGACACTTCGAGGCATTCGGCTGAGAATCAACCAGGCAACGGATGCGAGCGAAAAGCCCGAAGTGGTTTACGCCCTGACCGACGCCACCGATCAGTCCTGGACCCTGGCCCGGATCACCGCCAGCGACGAGGGCGGCTTCGGTGGCCGATTGGCGTTCGAGGTCAACGCCGGCGGCGGAGCGCCGGAAGACGGTACGACCGAACGCCTGACCATCGACAGCGCCGGCAACGTCGGTATCGGCGGCAATCTGACCGTCGGAGGCTCGTTGCAGGCCGGCGCGATCGGCGATGTGGCGAGCGAGATTGCCGCGCTGAAAAGCCACGGCCACTCCGCCGCCGAC
>JAUXFS010000125.1 GCA_030622775.1 Rhodospirillales bacterium
GGTACCACATGGACATGAACTACCGGGGGATCATCAATCTCCTGGTCATGTGCGGCTGTGTCGGTCAGTCCGGTGGCGGCTGGTCGCACTACGTGGGCCAGGAAAAATTGCGGCCGCAGACCGGTTGGCTACCCCTGGCCTTTGCACTTGACTGGAGTCGGCCGCCGCGACAGATGAACGCGACATCGATGTTTTATGCTCATACCGACCAATGGCGCTACGAGACCCTGAAGGTTGACGAGATCCTGTCGCCAACGGCTCCGGAAGGCCCCTGGGACGGCTCGCTCATCGACTACAACGTTCGCGCCGAACGGATGGGGTGGTTGCCTTCCGCACCTCAGCTCGAGACGAACCCGCTGGAAATCGCGGCCGCGGCGGAAGCGGCCGGGAAGGAAGTGAACGACTATCTCGTCGGCGAGCTCAAGTCCGGAAAAACCCGCATGTCTTGCGAGGATCCGGATGAACCGAAGAACTGGCCGCGGAACATGTTTGTCTGGCGGTCCAATCTTCTCGGTTCGTCGGGCAAGGGCCACGAGTACTTCCTGAAGCACTTGCTCGGCACTTCCCACGGCGTCTTGGGCTAGGACCTGGGTGAAGACGGCGGCCAGAAGCCGCAGGAAGTCGATTGGCACGACGAAGCGCCGCAAGGAAAGCTCGATCTTCTCGTTACGCTCGATTTCCGCATGTCCACGACCTGCGTCTACTCCGACATCGTGCTGCCGACGGCAACCTGGTACGAGAAGAACGACCTCAACACGTCCGACATGCACCCCTTCATCCATCCGCTGACCAGCGCGGTGGATCCGGTGTGGGAGTGCAAGAGCGACTGGGAGATCTATAAGGCGATCGCCAAGAAGTTCTCCGAGGTCGCGCCGGAAGTTCTGGGCGTCGAGAAAGACGTCGTGCTTGTTCCCATTCTGCATGACACGCCGGGCGAGATGGCTCAGGCGGTCGATGTCAAGGACTGGAAGAAGGGCGAGATCGAGGCGATTCCCGGCAAGACGATGCCGCAGATCGCCGTCGTCGAACGGGATTACCCCAACGTTTATAAGCGCTTCACGGCTCTCGGACCGCTGATGAACAAGCTTGGCAACGGCGGCAAGGGTATCTCGTGGAACACCGACCATGAGGTGGACGCGCTCCGCAACCTCAACGGCGCGGTCACCGAAGACGGCCCGACCAAGGGGATGCCGAGGATCGATTCCGACATCGATGCGACCGAAGTGATCCTGATGCTGGCGCCGGAGACCAACGGCGAGGTGGCGGTCAAGGCTTGGCAAGCGTTGGGCAAGGCGACGGGGATCGACCATACCCATCTCGCCGCGTCCAAGGAGGACGAGAAAATCCGTTTCCGCGACATCGTCGCCCAACCGCGGAAGATCATATCTTCGCCCACGTGGTCCGGCATCGAGTCGGAGTCGGTTTGCTACAACGCCGGTTACACCAACGTCCACGAGCTGATCCCATGGCGAACCCTCACCGGACGCCAGCAGCTTTATCAGGATCATCTGTGGATGCGGGCGTTCGGCGAGGGGTTCTGCCTCTACCGACCGCCAATCGACACCAAGGCGGTGACGCCGATCATCGCGGAGAAGTCGAAAGGCCGGCCACAAGTGGTGCTCAATTTCATCACGCCGCATCAGAAGTGGGGCATCCATTCGACCTATACGGATAACCTCCTCATGCTCACGCTATCGCGTGGCGGTCCGATCGTGTGGCTATCGGAAGTCGACGCGAAGAAGGCCGACATCGAGGACAATGATTGGGTCGAGGCCTACAATACCAACGGCGCACTGGTCGCTCGGGCGGTCGTCTCTCAAAGAATAAAAGAGGGAACGATCTTCATGTACCACGCCCAGGAGAAGATCGTGAACGTGCCGGGTTCCAAGGTCACCGGCCAACGAGGCGGCATCCATAACTCCGTCACCCGGGCGGTCATAAAGCCCACCCACATGATCGGCGGTTATGCCCAGCTATCCTACGGCTTCAACTACTATGGAACCGTTGGCTCGAACCGTGACGAATTCGTCATCGTGCACAAAATGACAGAAGTGGACTGGCTCGAAGGGCCGGCCCCTCAAGCCATGGAGGCAGCGGAATGAAGATCCGTGCGCAAATCGCAATGGTGCTGAACCTCGACAAGTGCATCGGGTGTCACACCTGTTCCGTCACCTGCAAGAACGTCTGGACGAGCCGCGAGGGCATGGAATACGCCTGGTTCAACAACGTGGAGACCAAACCCGGTATCGGCTATCCGAAGGACTGGGAGAACCAGTCCCACTGGAACGGTGGCTGGGTGCGAACGGCGGCTGGGAAGATCCAGCCGAAGATCGGCGCCAAATGGCGCATTCTGGCGAATATTTTCGCCAATCCCGATCTTCCCGAGATCGATGACTATTACGAGCCGTTCACCTTCGATTACGAGCATCTGCAGACGGCTCCGGAGCTGCAGGCCATGCCCACGGCCCGCCCGCGCTCTCTCATAACCGGTGAGCGGATGGAGAAGATCGAGTGGGGACCGAACTGGGAAGAGATCCTCGGCGGCGAGTTCTCCAAGAGGTCGAAGGATTACAACTTCGAAGGCGTGCAGAAGGAGATCTACGGCCAGTTCGAAAACACCTTCATGATGTACCTGCCGAGGCTGTGCGAGCATTGCCTCAATCCGACCTGCGTGGCGGCGTGTCCCTCCGGCGCCATCTATAAGCGCGAGGAGGACGGGATCGTCCTGATCGATCAGGAGAAGTGCCGCGGCTGGCGGATGTGTGTCTCCGGCTGTCCCTACAAGAAGATCTATTACAACTGGGCGAGCGGGAAATCCGAGAAGTGCATATTCTGTTATCCGCGGATTGAATCGGGACAACCGACTGTCTGCTCGGAAACCTGCGTCGGTCGAATTCGCTACCTCGGTGTGGTCCTGTATGACGCCGATCGTATCGAAGAGGCCGCGTCGACCACGAACAAGGGCGACCTTTACGAAGCCCAGTTGTCGATTTTCCTCGATCCCAACGATCCGGAGGTGCAGGCGCAGGCTCGTCGGGACGGGGTGCCCGAAGCGTGGCTCGATTCCGCCCGGATATCCCCCATCTGGAAACTGGCGATGGACTGGAAGGTCGCGTTCCCGCTTCATCCCGAATACCGGACTGTCCCGATGGTCTGGTATGTCCCGCCGCTGTCACCCATCCAGTCGGCGGCGGAAGCCGGAAAAATCGGCGTCGACGGCGAAATGCCGGATGTTCGGTCCCTACGCATACCGGTTCGCTATCTTGCGAACATGCTGACCGCCGGAGAGGAGGAGCCGGTCATTTCGGCGCTTGAACGCATGCTGGCCATGCGCGCCTACATGCGCTCCAAGACAGTCGATGGCGTGGTCAACGAAGACATCGCCGAGCGCGTCGGCCTCCGCCCTCAGCAAATCGAGGACATGTACCACATCATGGCCATCGCCAATTATGAGGACCGCTTCGTCATTCCGACCGCCCATCGCGAAATTGGCGAGGACGCCTACGAAGTCCGGGGCGCTTGCGGCTTCAGCTTCGGCAACGACTGTTCCGGTGGGAGCACGGAGGCCAACCTGTTCAGCGGAAAGCCTCGCAAGAAAGTGCGGACACCGACGGAGGTGTTGTGATGGCCGACACGTTCAAGGTCCTGTCGGTCCTGCTCTCCTATCCAACGGAGGACTTGAAGTCCTCCACGGGGGCGCTGAGGGACATCCTTGACGCCGAAGCCCTGCTGTCGGCGTCCGACCGGAAAATGGTCGCGAAGCTGATCGATGAGATCGAAACCGGGGATCTCTATGATCTGCAGGAGCGCTATGTATTGCTGTTCGACCGGACCCGCTCGCTGTCCCTGCACATGTTCGAGCACGTACATGGCGAAAGCCGCGATCGCGGTCAGGCGATGGTCGACCTCATGGCGCTCTACGAAAGGCATGGGCTCTCCATCGACGCCAGGGAACTGCCGGATTTTCTGCCGATGTTCCTGGAGTTCCTGTCGACCCTGCCCGTCGCGGACGCCGGCGAGTTTCTGGACCAACCCCTCGAGATCATCACCGCGCTCAGAGAGCGGCTGAGAAAACGCAAGAGCCAATACGCGGCGGCCTTCTATGCCTTGGAGGCGCTTGCCAAGGGAAAGCCGAAGCCGGAGAACGTTGAGGCCATCCTCGCCGAACCGGAGGATGATCCCAACGATCTCGAAGCCTTAGACCGGATCTGGGAGGAGGAGGCCGTTGCCTTCGGTCCTGGTTCCAACCTTTCGGGCAACTGTCCAACGGCGGAAGACATGCTTCGCCGTATGACAACCGAGCCCACGCCATCACGATCGACCGCCGATTCTGGCCGCGCGGTATCGTAGGGAGACAAGACCATGGCCGACGCATTCAACACCGCCCTCTTCGGCATCTATCCGTATATCTGCCTCGCCGTCTTCATTCTCGGCTCGATCATACGTTACGACCGGGAGCCCTATACGTGGCGCGCCAACTCGAGCCAACTGCTTCGTCGCAAGCAACTCATTCTCGGGTCCGTGCTGTTCCACGTGGGCATTCTCATCATCTTTTTTGGCCACCTGATTGGTTTACTGACGCCGATCGTGGTGTTCGACGCTTTCGGGATCGGCCACGGCTTCAAACAGGTCATGGCGGTTGTCGTCGGCGGCGTCGCCGGTGTCGTATGTCTCGTCGGAGCGACCATGCTCCTCCATCGCCGCTTCACCGATCCCCGCATCCGCGCGACATCGTCTTTCTCGGACAACGCGATCCTGGTGATTCTGTACGTGCAGCTTGTCCTCGGCCTGCTCACTATCTTCGTCTCGCTACAGCATCTCGACGGCGGGGAAATGGTGAAGTTCATGGCCTGGGCGCAGGGGATCTTCACATTCAACCCCAGCGCGGCGGATAACATTGCCGACGCCAATTTCATCTTCAAGCTGCACCTGATTCTCGGTCCGACCATCCTGTTGCTGTTCCCGTTCACGCGATTGGTGCACATCTTCAGCGCCCCGGTGCGCTACCTGTGGCGGCCGGGCTACCAGGTGGTCCGCACCAAGCGCGCTTCACTCGATACGGGAGCGTAAGCACGGGGCGGGACCGTCCGAACTGTGTTGTCTCCCCGTCCCGGCCGGGCGGACCGAGATTGATGGAGTCGATTTGACCGGCGGCGAAACGCCGCTGGTCCATGAAGCTTCGCAGGTGAGCGGGATTGTGTCCGATGGCAAGCGCTGAAGGCCGCGAAACCCATATCGAGCCGCCCGACCTCGCGATGCTGGGCAAGCCGCTCGAGTTCATCCGCGCCGATCATCACCGCCAGCGCAAGCTTTGCGGCCTGATCGAGGAACTGGCCCGGGCGCCGCGGCTCGACGCAGGCAAGGCCGAGGCGGTCATCGCCTATCTCGGACACGACCTGATTCTTCATTTCATCGACGAGGAAGAGGGTCTGTTTCCGCTGTTGCGGCGGCGGTGTCTGCCCGAGGACGAGATCGACGCCATTTTTGGCATGCTTTCCGGCGAGCATGCCGACGAGCGCCGCTTGGCCGGCGATATTCGCGACGCCCTTGCCGGTCTCGTCGCCGATGGCACGCCGGTCCCTGAACTTCCCGAGGTTCAGGAAAAATTGCTACGGTTCGCCAAACGGGAACGTCGCCATATCGTTCTCGAGGACAACATCATCCTTCCGATCGCACGAGCCCGGCTTACCGAGCACGACCAGACGGACCTCGCCCGGCAACTGGCCACCCGCCGCGGTATTCATACCAACCCGCGTTGATGCCGCCCCCTGGAGATGGACGGCAAGCCGGCTGTTTCCGCTATCGTCGGTCCCACTGTAGAAGCCAATGTCGCGCCTTGCCGGCGCCTGTCCGAGCACGGCGTGCCCCACACCGCAACAGCTGCCGGTTCAGATCCTGCTTGTCTTCGAGGGCGAGGCCGTCCAATGGCAACGGCAACAGCGCCGAGCCGCCGCCCGATATCAAGAAGAGAACCAAGTCGTCCGTCGACAGGCCGGTGACTCGCTCCAGTATGCGCCGGGCACCTTCCAGGCCCGCAGCGTGCTCACACACACAGCGTGCTTGTGTAACCTGATGTCTGGAAATTCGCTTGGGGTTTGCGCTTCGAGCCCGATCGAGGGGCATGCCCCCCGATCGGGCGGTCCGTTTTTTTGGTATTCCATGAAAGAGACCAATCCAACATGGAGAACCAAACATGCGGAGCAAGCA
>JAUXFS010000141.1 GCA_030622775.1 Rhodospirillales bacterium
CGCCGGCGGCTCGGTCCAGAAATCGTAGCTATATTCCTGAAGCTCGTTGGGACGGGCGGCTTCGGCGTAGGCGGTCGGCCGCGCCCCCAACAGACCGTCGGCGGCGGGACGGTCGACCTCCAGGGGGCCGTCGAGGGGAGGACGCGCCGGCGAGACCGCCGGCTTGTCGACGACGATCCGGTAGTAGCGGTCGGGCGGGATCTCCGGCTGGGTGCAGGCGGTCAAGGGGATCGACAGCAGCAATGCCGCCGCCAGAATTCGTTTATCGAACACCTGCTATATCCTCGCTGGCCTGTCGGCGTTTCGGGTCATCGGCGCCTCGTGTCGTCCCGGGGCCGGCTGCCGCCCAGCAACAGCCCCGGGTTCTGCCGGATCTGACGGCTGAACTCGAACATGTTGCGCGCGGTTCCGTCCAGGTTCTGGTTGATCGAGTCGATGTCGCGGGCGACCGACTCGGTGATGTAGCGGAGGTTGGCGACGGACTGGCGGATGTCGGTCCGGTTTTCTTCGACCGCTCCCTGCAGCGATCCGGTCAGCCGGTCGAACTTGCCGGTAAGCCGGATGAGGTTGGCGCCGGTCCGCTGGAGATTGCCGATCACCGCCTCGATCTTCTCGCGGTTCTCGGGAGTGGCGAGCGCCTTCAACTGCTCGCCGCTTTCGTTGATCGTCTCGGTGAACCGTTCGAGGTTGTCGAGTATCCGCGGCACCCGCTGGTTCGCGTAAGCGGTGAGAGCGCGAAGCTCGCCGGACAGGGCGGTGCCGTCGGTGGCCAGGATCTTGCCGGCGATGCCCACGGTTTCGTTGAGGGTGGCGAGCAATGGCCGGAGGCTGCCCCGGGTCAGGTCGGTGACCTCGCCGGCGAGCGTCGACATCGCGGCGAAGATGTCGGCGCCGTCCCGGCCACGGACCCTGTCGCCGGGGTTGAGCGCCGTCGCCGCTTCGCCGGCCGAGATGCTGATGGTGACGGCGGCGAGCAACCGCGGCGCGGTGATCGCGGCGATACTGTCCTCGGGGATCCGCCAGTCCTTGGCGACGCCGAAATCCACCCGAAAGCCCATGCCGCCCTCCGACGGGACCGGCGTCACCCTCTCGACCTGACCGATCGGATAGCCCTCGTAAAGCACCTGGGTGCCGAACTTGATCCCGGTGACGTTGCGGTAGACGGCGTAGTAGTCGTCGGTGGCGCCGGTTCGTCCCATCAACACCGCCAGGGAGACCGCGAGCCCGGCGGCCATTGCCAGGACGAAGGCGCCGACAACCACATAGTTGAGCTTTCCGCCGTTCATTGATCCGCCTTTCTCACGCTCACGCTCACGCCCTCGCCCCCGTTCCATGCTCGGCGGTGAGCCGCCTCAGGTAGTCGTCCGGATCGATGGTATCGTCCTCGGGGCGCCGATTGAGCAGGTTCTGAATGCGTTCGTTGGGGTGTTTGCGGACCTCATCGACGGTGCCGACGAACAGGATCCGGCCCTGGTCGAGCACGGCGATCCGGTCGGCGATCTTGAAGGCGCTCTCCAGTTCGTGGGTCACCACGACAATGGTCGTGCCCATGGCGTCGCGAAGGCGCCGGATCAGGTCGTCGATGGCGGAGGCCACCGCCGGGTCGAGGCCGGCGGAAGGCTCGTCGCAAAACAGGATCTTGGGATCCATGACCAGCGCTCGGGCGAAGGCCGCCCGTTTGATCATCCCGCCCGAAAGCTCGGCCGGCATCAGCGCCTCGAAGCCGGCGAGGCCCACCACCTCCAGCTTGAAGCGGGCCATGATCGCCATCGTCGCCGGGTCGAGTTTGGTATGCTCGACCAACGGCAGCATGATGTTCTGGACGACGCTCATCGAGCTGAACAGGGCGCCGCCCTGGAAGGCGACCCCCATCTTCTTGCGCAGCACCGCAAGCCTCCGGGGGTTCGCCGTGGCGATGTCGACGCCAAGGATGCGGATCGTCCCCGACGTCATCGTCTCCAACGCCAGCATGTGACGAAGCAGGGTGCTTTTTCCCGAGCCGCTGCCGCCCATGATCACCATGATCTCGCCCTGGTGAATGTCGAGGTCGAGTCCCTTGAGGATCATCCGCGGGCCATAGTGGCTGACCAGGTCCTTGACCTCGATCACGGCGTCGCGGGCGGTTGGGGGCGGCAGGCTGGACATCTCAACGGGTGACCACGAACACGAACACCATGTCGGTGACGACGATCGCGGCGATCGACTGCACCACCGCCCGGGTGGTGTAGCGGCCAACCCCCTCGGCGCCGCCGGTCACCGAAAGACCGTTGATCACCCCGATCACGGCGATGAGCACGCCGAAGATCGCGCTCTTGGCGATACCGTGAAGGATATCGTTCTCGGTGAGCACCTGGATCAGCTCGTCGACATACGCGGCCATGTTCATGCCGAGCTCGGCGCCGACATAGATCCCCGCCGCCCACAGCCCGACGATGTCGCTGAATACGGTCAGCGACGGCACCATCACCAGACAGCCGAGCACCGCCGGCACGACGAGAAAACGCACCGGATTGATGCCCATCACCCTGAGCGCGTCGATCTCCTGGTTGATCTCCATCGTGCCGAGGCGGGCGGCAAGCGCGGAGCCCGTGCGCCCGGCGACCAGGATGGCGGTGATCAACGGCGCGAACTCCCGGGTCACCGACAACGCGATGCCGATGGTGACTCGCGATTCCGCCCCGAACACCCTCAGCGTGTAGATGCCCTGGATGGCCAGCATGATGCCGACGGTGGCGGCCATGAGGCCGACGATGGGGATGGCGCGGATGCCGATCTCCGTCATCTGGGCAAACACCGCCTGCGGCCGCACCGGCTGGCGCTGCCCGGGGCCCATGATCAGCCAGTAGACGCTCTGGACCAGCAGGCCTGCGCCCTCGCCGATTTCCGCGACCCCGCGGACGCTCCCGCGTCCGACCCTTTCAAGAAACCGGACAGCGGCACTGGGGGTGGTCACGGACGCCATTTCAGTCCCTCATTCGGCCCGGGACAGGGCGTCCGCGAGGCTTGCGTGAATGGCGAACACCTTGTCGAGGCGGGCGAGTTGCAACACCCGGTGGGCGGCCTCGCTGACCGAGACGAGAGCGAAGCGGCTGCCGCGCTTGCGGGCATCCTGCAGCGCCTCGACCAGCGAAGCGATGCCGGAGCTGTCGATGTAGGTCACGTCCGACAGGTCGACGAAGATCGGAAAGCCGCGGCCGACGGCATCGAGGAGAACCGATCGCGCCGCCGGCGAACTCTGCAGATCCACGTCGCCCTTGAGCGCGACGACGATCCTTCCCTGCTCTTCTTTCAATTGATGTTCCATCGCACCCTCTCACGAGATCCTTTTTACCATTCTCAACAGGTTGCCGCCGCCGGGAGGCGATGGCAAGAACGCGACCTCGTCCATCACCTGACCGATCAGGTGGGTGCCGAGGCCGCCCGGCCGCACGTCGTCGAGATCGCGGGGCCTGACCTTGTCGACGTCGATGGGCGGGGCGAAGTCCCGCAACTCGATGATCAGTTCGTCCCCTTTGCGGCGGATCTCGACGATCATGTCACCGCCGGGGTCGTCGCCATAGGCGTGACGGATCACGTTCTGGCACGCCTCGTCGACGCCGAGGATCAGGTCCCGGGTCAGGGTCTCGCCGCAGCCGCACAGCGCCGCCGCTTCCGAGACCGCCCGCCTCACCAGTTTCAGGCGATCGGGCCGGGCGCTCACTTCGAGTCTCACCAGTTCCTCTTCCTCAACCTCCTCCTTCGCCCGCGGCGCCCGCGGCGCCCGCGGCGTCGGGGATCCGGGCGCCGCGCCCCTCGCCTTCGCCGGCTCCGCGTCGTCGACGCCCAGCATGGTAACGTCATCGCGCAAGGTTCTACCAGCGCCGCCGAACAGCGCGGTGACGTTGTCGAGCCGCCGGGCGAGAGGGATTCCGGCGTTTTCGCGGATGACCGCCTCGAATCCCTCGACCCGCAGGGTGCCGCCGCCCTTGAGATACCCCTCGGTCACCCCGTCGGTAAAAACGTAGAGCGTGCCGCCTTCAAGGTTCAGTTCGGTTTCCGGGAAATCGTCGAACGAGTCGGAGGACGGGACGATGCCGAGGGGCGGCGCCTCCGCCGGAAACGCGACGAAGCGGCCGTCGCGGCGATGGAGCAACGGCGGCTCGTGGCCGGCGTTGGCCAGCCGCACCAGACCGGTGGCGGGCTCGTAGATGCCGCCGATCATGGTGACGAACATGCCCCGGGTCGCGGTCTCGTGGATTTCCGCGTTGATGCGCGCCAGGAGTTGCCCGGGATGATGGAGGGTCTTGCCGAGGCACCGATACAGGCTGGCCGTTTTCGCCATCAACAGCGCCGCGTTCATTCCCTTGCCGGAGACGTCGCCGAGATTGAACGCGATCCGTCCGTCGGGCAGGGTGAAAAAGTCGTAGAAATCGCCGGAAACGAGGCGCGCCGGGATGCTGGCGCCGTGAACCGGGAACCCGCCGTCGCGGCGCTCCGGCAGCAGGCTGCGCTGGATCTCGGCGGCCAGTTCCAGTTCGCGCTCGAAGCGTTCCTTCTCGACCAGCGCCTCGGACATCCGCGCATTGAGAATAGCCAAGCCGGCCGAAGACGCCATGGTCTCGAGGATATGGAGGTCGTCAGGGGTGAACCGGGGATCCGATCCCCGCTTGTTGATCAGCTCGATGGCGCCCATTCGGCGGTCGTGGATGCTGATCGGCGCGCACAGGATGGACTTGGTGGTGTAGCCGGTTTGCCGGTCGACGCCGGGAAAGAAACTGGGATCGGTGGATGCGTCGCGGACGATTTCGCCCGCGTTGTTCTGGACCGCGCGCCCAACGATGCCTTGATCGCTGGGGAGGCGGAAGCCGGTGATCTGGGTCGCGCCGTGGCAACTGGTGCAGGTCAGCGTCTTGCCCTCGTCGTCGAGGATGAACAGTGCCCCGCTCTCGGCGTCGAGGTACTCGGTGATGCGCACCAGCGCATGCTCCAACGTCTTGTCGATATCGCGCGAGGCGGCGAAATCCTGGCCCATGGCCGCGAGCAGCTCCAGATGATCGGAAAACGCATCATCGGACTTCCAGGTATGGTTTTCGTTAACTCGCGGCCGGGTCATGGTGCAAATATGCCTGGAATTGACGAGCCGAGCAAACGTATCGCGCGCAAAACGATGCTGGAGGCGCTGGCGGGAGCTCGGCGGGAACTCGGCGGGAGCGCCGGCGGGACGTCCGCCGCCGCAACGGAAGTCCGCGGTCCGGTGGACTGTCGCCGGAATATGGGATAAACGGAATGAGCAACAAGGTGCCGGACATTACCGGCTCAAGCGGGGATATGGCTCACTACGTACGGAACAAAGCGTCTTCCTGGAAGAAGGCGAGACTTCCGGTCTTCACCTCGGAGACGACGGCGGCGGAGGCGCTCGCCGAAATCGTCCTCAGCGGCATCATTCACCTGCGCGGGAACGAGGCCTGCGTGCTGGCGCGCGCTCACGAGGAAGGCGTTCACCAGATGCGGGTGGCGACGCGGCGGCTGCGCTCCTGTTTGATCATCTACGAGGACTTGCTGCCGGCCGAAGAGCGGCGCTATCTGGTCAAGGAACTGAAGTGGCTGATCGGCGAACTCGGTCCCGCGCGCGATTGGGATGTTTTCCTCGCCGAGATCCTTGGGCCGGTGGTCAAAGACCTCCCCGGCGAGGCTACGCTCGGTTTGCTGCGCGACGCGGCCGAGGACCAGAGAGAGCGCGCCTACAAGCGCGCCCAGGCGGCGATCCGATCGGAGCGCTACGTCGGGCTGGCCCTCCTGCTCAGCGCGTGGGCGAAGTCGGAGGCCAAGCGGTCTTAGGAAGACAAGGGTCTCTTACAACTCCTTGGCTCACAGAAC
>JAUXFS010000311.1 GCA_030622775.1 Rhodospirillales bacterium
GGGCCCGCGCAGCGGGAGGGTGAGGGTAACTCGCCGCCATCCCAGCTGTCGAACTCTACGACCACTAGGCAACGGCGACGCCGCGAAGGACGGTCATCGGGCCATGGTCCTCGATCGTTTTCATCTGCCCGGCGTCGCGAACGAACAGCGAGCCGGCGAAGCCGAGGGCATTGATCGAGATCGTCTCGAAGCACTCGCGTGATCGCGGCACCAGCAGCATCCACTCGCGGGTGATCAGGAGGTTGTAGGGCGCCGGCCGGCGGATCTCGCCGTCGGCGGCGACGGCCTCGAGCCCGACGGCGTCCAGCATGGCGTGATAGCGTTGGTGGATCGCCTCGGCGGCGGCCGCCGGGTGGTCGACGAGGGCTGGATCCAGCCGGGCAAGGGCGTGCCGGAACGGAAATCCAGGGACCCTTCCGACCGCCCGGCCCGATTCCGCCGCCGCGAGCAACGGTTCGATGGGGACCCCAGGCCCCTCGTCCGCCATCGGCAGCGGCACCAGTTGCAGGTGCTTGTGGGCCTGGCTGGCGCCGGCGACGGTGCCGCCGTTGTAGAAGCCGAGACCGTCGATCTCCCCCATGCACGTCGACAGCGCCTCGAAATCCGCCGCGGTCAGCAATGTCTGCTGATCCTGGAAGTCCCGGGTGACGATCAGCAGATGGCGATCGATGACGTTGAACTTGTTCAACAGGCAGATGTGAGTCTCCGAAACCTCGGCGACGAACAGTGCCGGTTCGTAGGGAAGGAACGGGTTGACCGGATCACCCGGTTTCGCGGGAACATCGGAGCCTTCGCTCCTCTCCCGCTGTTTGCGCGCCAGGCTCGACACCACGCGGACGAGGAACCGAACGCCGCCCTGCTCGATCCATCGCTGTTCGGTCGCGATCGGCATCAAGGCGCCCGTGCGAAGGGCCTTCCCGGCGACCCGGTCAACGGTGGCGACGAGCGCGTCGGATCCTGTTCTCGCCACGTCAAATCGCGCCGCGGGCGTCCACCGGCCAGATATCGACCAAGGTGTCGCCCCGCACCACGTGGTAGAGGTCGTAAAGGTTGACCGTCGGATCGCAGTGCGGCGTCAGGCACTCGATCGCCGCGCCCAGCGGCAAGATTTGTCCCGGTTCGGCGAAGGTCACCCGGCCATGCTCGTCGCCCTTGAACGAGTAGGTCGCGCCGGCGGGGGCGCCGGCGGTGATCTCGGGCGGGACGCTGTCGGTGGCGAAACGCTTCAGCCCGGCGTCGGTGGTGACGAAGCCCTCGAGATTGGCGCTGATCACCGTGGTCCGTACGAACAGCGCCGGATCGAACGGCCTCGGCGCGTCCTCGCGGAGCGACACCGCGTTATACTCCACGTCGGTGAAGACGTAGCTGCCGACCTGCAACTCGGTGTAGGGGCCGTCGCGGGTATCGATATCGTGGGTGCCGGTGCCGACCCCGGAGATCATCGGCGGGGCCAGCCCCACCGCCACCAGCTTGTCCCGGAGTTCGGCGACCTTGGCGCCCGCCGCCGCGGCGAGCCGGCGGCGTTCGCGGTAGTCGGCGATGTGCTGCAGCGGGCCGGCGTAGGCGTGGACGCCGGCGAATTCCAGGGTGTCGGCGCCGGCGATCTTCTTCGCCAGGGCCAGCGCCGCGTCCGGGTCGGCGGCGCCGATGCGGTTGCCGCCGAGGTCGAGGGCCGAGACCACCTGGAGCCGCCGGCCGCCGGCCGCCGCGCGGGCCAGGGCGTCGACATTGTCCGGATGGTCGGCGACCACCATCAGTCCGTCGGCGTCGCGGCCGAGGGCGATCAGCCGGTCGATCTTGGCCGGCGTCACCACCGGGCTGGTCAGCAGCACCCCGGCGATGCCGGCCCGCGCCATCACCTCCGCCTCGCCGAGGGTGGCGACCGAAACCCCCAGCGCCCCGGCCGCGACCTGCATCCGGGCGATGCGGACCGACTTGTGGGTCTTGGCATGGGGGCGCAGTCCGACCCGCCGCCCGGCACAGTACTCGGCCATCCGCGCGATATTGCGCTCGAGCGCGTCGAGATCGACGATCAGCGCCGGTGTCATCAGCGCGGCCCGCGAGCCGGGCCGGCCGATCAGCTCCCGGTTGGGTCCGAGGTCGGGCATGGCAGGGTCGTTCCCCGTGGACGGAAACCCCAGGGTGGGACCGTTTCCCGGTGCCGTGCAAGGGGTTTCGACGGCGCCCGCGGCGCCTGAGGGATTCAGGCGAGCCCTCATGGGCTCGCCGGTATCAAAGCGACCGCAGCCCGCAAATCAGCTCCAGGTAGTCCGGGTGGTCCGGGGGGATCAGGCCGTGGCGGATGAGGAAATCGATGACCACCAGGGCGCAGTTGTACTTGTAGTCGTCGGTGTCGCGCACCGTGTCGATCACCCGCTCGATCGGCCACAGATAGAATTCGGCGATCTCGCCGTCGGTGTTTCGCGGCACGAACGCTTCCGGCAGCGCGAGGTCGTAGACGAACAGAATGTCGCGGCGCAGCCCGTCGGGGCGCTCGGTGCAATAGGTGATCGCGCCGACCGGGACGGCGCGACCCGCCATGGCGGGGGGGATGTCCGCCTCTTCGGCGCTCTCCTTGAGAACATTGTCGTGGAGCGAGATGCCGGCCGGTTGGCCGCCGGCGACGATCTGGTCGAGCTTGCCCGGGGCCGTCGGCCTGTCGAAGCTGCGCCGCCCGATCCACATACGGATCGCGTCGTCGTCGCCAACGAAGCCGTTGAGGTGGACGCCGTAGGCGCGAACCCCGAACAGCGGCACCGCCGCGCGCTCCAGGTTGAACAGCGGCGGCGCGCCATGGGAAGCGCCGACCGGGTAAGGCTCGTTGCGCCAGCCGGCGATTACGCCGTCCTGGTGCAGGCGAAGAAGCGCCGCCTCGACCGCGGCGGTTCGTTGTTCGAAACCGACGAGGCTTGGCTGCAAACCGACCCCACGGTCCGAGGTCGCGAAGACGCTCGGGAAATCCTTCAGCTTCGTGACGAAGTCCCGCCCGACCAGGCCGACCTCGACACCGTCCACCCGAAACGGCAGGTACCGGTCGGGATCGAACACCGAGCACTCGGCGATACGATCAGCAAAGCTCACGTCTTTTTCCCTTCGACAGTTGGGCCATCGCTAGCACAAGCCGCCCGCCGGCGCCACACCGCCCTGAGGGTCGGCGCAACCCTTTCTCCGGCCGAGGGGATCTCCTTGGTGGTTTCCCTAAGCGGCAGGATCGCGCACAATCGCGGGCGCCATTCCGAGACCGCACCGGAGGACCGAACGATGAAGCTGCGCACCGGCGATCCGTGGATGCCGGCCGACGCGTACGGCCGGTCGCTGAGGGGACTGACCATCAACCTGCTGGTTGCCGACATCGCCCGTTCGGTGGCCTTCCAGACCGAGGTGCTGGGCGCCGAGGTGATCTACGCCGACCCCGACTTCGCGGTGCTGCGCGGTTTCGGCGGCGAGTGGATGCTGCACGCCGACCACACCTACGCCGACCACCCGCTCAGCGGCAGCCTGTCCTCGGAGATCGTCCGCGGCGTCGGCGTCGAGCTCCGGTTGCACGGCTGCGACCCCGACGCCGCCGAGGCCCGCGCCCGTGCCCGCGGCGACATCGTGCTCGCCGGCGCCACCGACAAGCCCCACGGCCTGCGCGAGGCCTTCCTCGTCGACCCCGACGGCTACCTCTGGGTCCCCGACATCCCGAAGCGGCAGCCGTAAGGCGCGCCGTCCGCGCGCGAGACAATTTGCCGGTTTCGGCCCGGTTTCGGCGAAGACCAGTCGCCGCTTTTGCCATAGGACAGCCGTCTTTGTCGTGACAATGGGAGCGCGAAGGGCCATCCTTGTGGGAGACTGGATGCACGGACGGGGGTGGGACGGATGAGGTCTGGCATGGGTGGAGGACGGCGATGAGCGATCGTCCGGAACTCGACC
>JAUXFS010000228.1 GCA_030622775.1 Rhodospirillales bacterium
CCAGGTGCAGATCGCGGCCGATCTCGACGTTGCCGTAATAACGGATGATCTCGCGCAGCGCCGTGCTCTCGAACTTTCTTGTCACTTTCTTGGTGGTTTGGTGATCGGGCGCCACCCCGGCACGGATCAGCCCGAACGGCGTTGGCAGCCGTTCGATGATATCGATGCGGATGTTCCCGTTTTCTTGAAGAAGGGCTTCGGCGGCATAGAAACCCGCCGGGCCCGAGCCGATGATAGCGACACTTACAGGCATCAACGGGCACGCAAAAAAAGCTTTGACGGTTCGAAATACGATCCTGCTCGGGTTGCTCCCTCGAACCTATCGTTGAAATGATCGGTCAAACCGTTCCTACGGACCAACTCTCCAAGTATCTCCGCGGCGCAGAAGGTCATTGAAATCGCTGGCCGACGAGTGCGCGAGAGCGCCTTCCGCCCGCGCCGTCCGCGCCTCTTCGAAACTTTCCGCGGGATCGCAGTAAAGGACCCCGAGAGCCACCGGCATGTTGGGCGGTTCCATCGCCGCCAACATGGTCGCCAGCGTCCTGTTGGTCATATCATGAACAAGAATGTCCTCCTTGCCGATCCCGTTTTCACCAACGACCACCGCCTCGAGCGCGATGGCGCCCGGTATGAGTCTAAGACCGCGCATGCCATCCTTGCCGAAGGTCAACGGCTTTCCGTGCTCGACGTGGATCTGCGCGTCCGCCGAAACCGCTTTTGCGGTGAAGTCGGCAAAGACGTCATCGTTGTAGACAATGCAGTTCTGAAAGATTTCGACGAACGAGGCGCCTCGGTGAGCCGCCGCTTGTTTCAAAACTTCCACCAAGTGTTTTTGCGCGGTGTCCACGGAACGCGCAACGAACCGGGCACCGGCGCCCAGCGCAAAGCTAGCCGCCGACAGCGGCCTCTCGACCGATCCCATCGGCGTCGACGGGGAGCGTGTGCCGACACGAGAGGTCGGAGAATATTGGCCCTTGGTCAGCCCATAGATCTCATTGTTGAAAAGCAGAATCTGAATATCGAGGTTGCGTCGCAGAGTGTGCAGAAGATGGTTGCCGCCGATCGAAAGGCCGTCACCGTCGCCGGTCACAACCCAGACGTCGAGGTTCGGGTTGGTGAGCTTGATCCCCGTGGCCACGGCCGGCGCCCTTCCGTGAATCGTGTGAAAACCGTAGGTCGCCATGTAGTAGGGAAACCGCGAAGAGCATCCGATGCCCGACACGAACACCGTGTTCTCCGGCCTGGCGCCCATGTCGGCCAGTACCTTCTGAACCGCCTTCAGGATCGCATAGTCACCGCATCCCGGACACCAACGCACTTCCTGATCGGACGCGTAGTCACTGGGTTTCAATGGATCGGCTGGGGAAATGACACTCATATCAACCCTCGAAATACTCCCTGATCGCGGTTTCGATCTCCTCGATCTTGAAAGGCTGCCCCGATACCTTGTTGAGCTTCTCGGCGGGTAGCAGGTATTCGCTGCGCAAAAGAGTCACCAGCTGACCAGTGTTCATTTCCGCCACCAACACCCGGCCGAAGCCGGCCAGGAGTTCGCCGAGATTCGGCGGCAAAGGCCAAATGTGCCGAATATGAATGTGGGCGGCGTCGTAACCGTCGATCCGCATGTTGCTCACGGCACGGCTGATCGGACCGTAGGTCGATCCCCAGCCAACCACCGCCAATTCTCCCCGCTCATGGCCTTCTTCGATCGATTGCAACGGAATATCGTCGGCGATGCGGGCGATTTTGGCGGCGCGGGCTTCCGTCATCCGCCGGTGATTGTCCGGGTCGTACGAGATGTGCCCGCTGTCGTAATCCTTCTCCAGACCCCCGATCCGGTGCTCCAATCCCGGAGTCCCCGGAATCGCCCAGGGACGCGCCAATGTTTCCGGATCACGCAGATAAGGCTGAAATCCCTCCGGATCCGTTCGAAACCGAACCGGAAATCTTCCGAGTTTTTCGACGTCCGGCATGATCCACGGTTGCGCGGCGTTGGCAATGTACCCGTCACTGGGCAAGATCACCGGCGTCATATACCTGGTGGCGATTCGTACCGCCTCCACGGCGGTATCGAAGCCGTCGGACGGAGATCGCGCGGCAATCACCACCACCGGGGTGTCGGCGTTGCGACCGAAGACCGCCTGATACAGATCGGACTGTTCCGTCTTGGTCGGCATGCCGGTGGATGGCCCCGCACGCTGGGTGTTGACGACGATGAGGGGGATTTCGACGGCGACCGCGAGGCCGATGGCTTCGCTCTTCAGCGCCACCCCTGGCCCCGAACTGGATGTTACGCCGATGGCGCCCGCATACGACGCGCCGATGGCGGAGCAAACCGCCGCGATCTCGTCCTCGGCCTGCAGAGTCACGACGCCATAGCTCTGCAGGGTGGAGAGTATATGCAGCAGCGGCGATGCCGGGGTGATCGGGTAAGAGCCCAAAACCAGTTTCAGATCGGCCAGATGAGCGCCGACCACAAGTCCCCAAGCGAGAGCCTCGCTCCCAGTGACCGTCCGGTAAAGGCCGGGAGCGATCTCAGCCGGCTCGATGACATAGCCCGTAACATCGTCGGGCATCTCCGCAGTCTCGCCGAAAGCGTGGCCTGCATTGAGCGCGGCGATATTGGCGGCAGCCAACTCGGGACGCTTGGCGAACTTCCGCTCCAGCCACTCAGTGGTCGTCCGGCGATCCCGGCCGTACATCCAGTAGGCCAAGCCCAACGTCCAAATGTTCTTGCAGCGAAGGGCCTCCTTCTGCGATAGCCCGAGCCCTTTGACCGCTTCGAGCGTCATATGGGAGATATCGATGTCGATGCGGCGGTAGGGTTCGAGGGTGCCGTCCTCCAGCGGATTGCTCTCGTATCCGGCTTTGCGCACGTTGCGCACGTTGAACGCCCCGGTGTCGACAATCACGACCCCGCCCTTTTTAAGGCTCCCGAGTTCCACCTTCAGCGCCGCCGGATTCATCGCGACAAGCACGTCCGGCGAGTCACCCGAAGTCTTAATGGCGCGCGCGCCGAAGTGGATTTGGAACGCCGAGACGCCGTATGTCGTCCCTGTGGGCGCGCGAATTTCCGCCGGAAAATCGGGAAACGTGGCCAAGTCGTTGCCGGCGAGGGCCGTGGTTACGGAGAACTGGCCACCAGCGAGTTGGATGCCGTCCCCCGAATCGCCGGCAAACCGAACGACGACGGCCTCTAGCTCCTCCCGGGACTTTTCCAGTTTTCGAGTTTCGAGTTGTGCGATGGTCGACGACATCTCTGCTGGAACGACGCTCCTGTTTGACGGGCAAGCGATGGACGGTTCGGCCGGCGGCCCGCGATTGCGATCAGCTTACGTCCATATATGGTACCGCGTCACAATATTCTACCTCCTCAATATCCTGACAATTGGTCCGTCACTCGTTGGGCACGCATTTTTCATGTGTGCCCTCATTGGTTAGGCTATAGGTTCTCACGTGATCGATATGGCAGAGCCTCAGTGCTGTTTGCCGACTGACGAAGCCACCTTGAACGAGCCCGATGAAACCCGAATCAAACCCCCTGAACCTACTGACCGATCTTCTTTCCGAGGCCGTGGCGAACGGTGCGGATGCCGCAGACGCCGTATATGTTGACGGCAAATCACTGTCGCTGACCTACCGGTTGGGAAAGCGGGAACAACTAGAGCGTTCGGAGAGCACCGACTTGGGGCTCAGGGTGTTCGTCGGCAAGCGCCAAGCGGTGGTTTCCTCGTCGGACCTTTCGGCTGAAGCCCTGACCGGGCTTGTGGAGCGTGCCGTGGCGATGGCGCGAGTCGTTCCGGAAGACCCGTATTGTGGACTCGCCGAACAAACGGACGTTGCCGCCGACGTGGTCGACGTTGACGTCTGCGACGCGGCCGAACCCACGGTGGAGATGTTGCTCGAACGGGCGGCGTGCGCCGAGGACGCCGCCAGGGCGGTTTCCGGTGTCACCAATTCCGAAGGAGCGGAGACGGGCTGGGGCGTCAGTTACCATGCCATTGCCTCCACCAACGGCTTCGCCAGGGCCTATTCCCGCTCACGCCACAGCCTCGTGGTTTCGGTGCTTGCGGGAGAGGGCACCGCGATGGAGCGGGACTACGACTATACCTCCGCCGTTCACGGGGAGGATCTGCGCGATGCCGCCGAGATCGGGCGCTCGGCCGGGGAAAAGGCTGTCGGACGTTTGCACCCGAGGAAAGTTGCCTCCACCCAAGTACCGGTAATTTACGAACCGCGGGTTGCAAGCAGTCTCGTTGGCCATCTCTCCGCGGCGATCAATGGCGCCGCAGTCGCTCGCGGGACCACTTTTCTCAAGGACAAGCTGGACACCGCGATTTTTCCCCGTTCGGTAAACGTCATCGATGATCCCCTGCGTCGTCGCGGTCTGCGGTCGAGAACGTTCGACGCCGAGGGCATCCCCACGAGGCTCCTGAAAATCATCAACGAGGGGGTGTTGCGCAGCTGGCTCCTCGATCTCCACTCCGCTCGTCAACTCGGCATGGCCACGACCGGCCATGCTTCACGGGGAATCTCGACACCTCCATCGCCGTCAA
>JAUXFS010000413.1 GCA_030622775.1 Rhodospirillales bacterium
ATACCAACGGTCATTGATAGGAACCCATTGTGACGGCCTATCGAGGTTTCCGGCAAGGAGTGCGGTGCGCCGTGATGCGGGAGCATCACAAGCGGCGCGCGACGCTGACCGGAAGCCTCGATAGGCCGCCCGTAGGGTCGTGTTTCGCGCATCCTCGGGGCGTCGAAGCCGCTTGACGATGCGCCAGCATCGCCCGCGCGGCCCCTCCTGCCGAGGAGGCGTGAAACACGATCACAATGAGTCCCTATCAATGACCGTTGGTATGACACGCGCGGCGTTGCGCGCCGACGATCGATGACGGAAAAGTTACCCCCAACTATTGCGTGGTCATCCACCGATAATTGAAACTTACCCACAATCGGTACCCCGCCGCCGGTTGTGTCGCCTTCACTCAACCGATCATACTCGCTGCTTGGGGGCTTTGCCCTCCACGAGCGGGTGCCGACGGGCAACGGGCATCTTGCTTGGTGCAAGGAGAGAAGGGGATGCGCGACTTCCTGGAAGAGAAATGGCCGGAACTGGCCGTCCTTACGGGCTTTTGCGTGGCGTGGCTGGCCATCGTCGCGTCGTGGTTCTGACCGTTGACCGTAAACGCCGTTGACGCGGGGCTCGGTTTGGATCTAACCGCCGCCGCCGCGGCTGCGTCCCGGCTTGGCCCGAATCGCGTCGGCGCGGGCCCTCATTTCCGTCGCCTCGGTCTCGCGTCCGGTCCGATCGAGCAGCTTGGCGTAGTTGCCGAGGGTTTGCGCGACGGCGAGATGCTCCGGCCCCAACGTCTTCTCCAGGATCGCCAGGGAGCGCCGGAACGCCGGCTCCGCCTCGGCGTACCTGCCTTCCTCCAGATACAGCAGCCCGAGGTTGTTGAGGACCGTCGCCACGTTGGGGTGTTCCGGTCCTGACGTCTTCTCCAGGATCGCCAATGCGCGCTTGGAGAGCGCCTCCGCCTCCGGGTACAGACCCTCGGCCTGGTAAATCGCCGCCAGATTGACGAGCGTCGCCGCCACCCGGGGGTGCTCCGGACCGACGGTCTTCTCCCAGATCGCCAGCGACCGCGCGAGCAGCGGTTCGGCCTCGTCGTACTTTCTCTGGATCTGATAGATACCCGCGAGATTGGTGAGGGACACCGCCAGACGCCGATCCTCCGGCCCGAACTTCTCCGCTTCGGCGACACCGGCGCGGAAGTTCCGCTCGGCCCCGGCGTAGTCGCCCTTCTTGAACGCCCGCCCGCCAGCCGCCATCGAGTCTTCCCAAGCGCCGGCGTGGGCGGGAACGGCGGCGGGAACGGCGGCGAGACCGAGGACGAGGACGAGGCACAGCAGGCCCGCGGCCACCCCCTTCATTCTGTCGAACATCATCGCTTGCGGCCTCCGTTTCGGTCAGAGTGGGATCGTTCGGGAGGCCCACTGTACGGCAACCACTGGTTCTACCCTCTCGAAAATTCACGCCTCACAGAGGTTTGAAACCACGGCTCTCCTGGCGCAAAGTGTTCATCGGCTGCAAATCGCCCGCTTCGATGACGAAGGATCCCCGAATCATGAGCTCTCCGAAACCTGTCTGGCCGCGGTTTTTAACCGTCGCCGCCGGCTCCTGGCTTGTCGCCGGGCTCGCCGCCTGCGCCTCCGACCCGCGGCCCGACGCGGTTGCCGAGCCTCCCTCGCCGTGTTCGACGGTCGGCGCCTGGGTCGATCCCGGTTCGGGCTCGCGACTCGGATACGATGCGGTGATCGCCACGCAGGCCGCCCGTGCCGTGGTGCTGCTCGGCGAGAACCATCACGATCGCCGCCATCACCGCTGGCAGTTGCATACCGTCGCCGCCCTGCATGGCCGCCGGCCCGACATGATCCTCGGTTTCGAGATGTTTCCCCGCAAGGTGCAGCCGGTTCTCGACCGATGGGTGGCGGGCGAATTGACCACCGAGGCGTTCCTTCGCGAGGTGAACTGGTCGGAGGTCTGGGGCTTCGACGCGGATCTCTACCTGCCGCTTTTCCACTTCGCACGCCAGCACCGGGTGCCGATGGTCGCGCTCAACGTCGACCGTGCCCTGGTCGCACGGGTCGCTCGGGAAGGATGGGACTCTGTTGCCGCGGAGGATCGTGAAGGCGTCTCCGATCCGGCGCCGGCGAACGAGGCCTACCGCCAGTCCCTCGCCAGCGTCTACAAGATGAGCCATCTTTATGTTACTGGGGGAAAGGGAGTCAGGGAGATTTCCCTATACGAGGCTTCGACCGAAGACCCCACCGCCCCCCCCGACGATCCGGGTTTCCGCCATTTCGTCGAGGCGCAGCTCACATGGGATCGGGCGATGGCGGAAGCTCTCGCTCGCGCCCGACGCTCCGGTGGCAACCCATTGGTGGTCGGCATCGTCGGCCACGGCCACGCGGAGCACGGCTGGGGCATCCCCCGCCAGCTCGACGATCTGGGAATCTCCGATACGGCGGTGCTGCTGCCGGTCGACCGGGCGGACGACTGCGGCGTCCTGGCCGCCGGCTTCGCCAACGCGGTGTTCGTCGTCGAGGAGGGGGGCGAACCGGAACGCCCGCGGCCGCGCCTCGGCGTCCGGATCGAGACGACGGATACCGGGGTCCGCGTCGGCCAAGTGATGCCGGGCAGCGTCGCCGAGGCCGCCGGGATCAAGGCCGGCGACATCGTCGCCGCCGCCGCCGGCTTCCCGGTGAACAACGTCGGCGACCTGATCGAGATCGTCGGTCGGCAGGCGCCGGGTACCTGGCTTCCGGTCACCGTCCGCCGAGGCGGGAAAACGCTGGAGATGATCGCGCGGTTCCCCGGCGGCGGCGCAGCGGACCGATGATCGCCCGGCTCCTGTCGCTCGGCCTCGCGCTCCTGGTGACCGCGGCGACGGATCCCGCCGGCGCCGACGATCGGCCGCGCCCTCCGCATCACGAGATCGACATCCGCCTCGATCCGGACGCGGGCCGGCTCGACGTCATCGACCGGCTGACGATGGCGGGGCCGGCGACCGTCGATTTGCGGCTTGCGCCCTGGCTTCGGATCTCGGGGTTGACGGTGGACGGCCACCCGGTGGCGGCCGATACCCAGGAGCACCCGCGGTTTTCCCTCGGAGAAGGCGAGAGCCGCGACGTCGTCATTGCCTACGGCGGGGCACTCCCGCCCGAGCGCCGGCCCGCCGCCGACGGCCCGCTCATCGGACTCGAAGGAACGTACCTGCCCGCCG
>JAUXFS010000547.1 GCA_030622775.1 Rhodospirillales bacterium
ACAGAACGACATGGCTACGATCCGACTTGGCGGCTGTGGATTATCTTGAAGGACCTGATCACCTGTCCAAGACCGTCGAAAGCGAGTGTTTGCACCGCACCGTCGGGAAGCCCCGCCACAATCGTGAAGAAGGCCGTACCGAGCGAGCTGGCGAAGTTTTCGTTACCGAAGGCTTCGAGGATGACCTGGTCGTCGACTCTCCCGCCTCCATCGTTGCGATAGTCGAGGGTGGCAATGGACATTCTCGAAACGCCCTTTGCGAAGACGCCGAAATAGTCTCCGACACCCGACAGCCATGCGTCGGTCGTGGGCTCATCGGTCAAAAATCGGGCGCCGCCGCCGGCATAACCCGCTTTCGGCGTGTCACGGGTCACGAATGCCGTCATCGGTTTGCCGTAGGTTGCCACGAAAGCGCTTCCACCTCCCGGCAGGCTGAAGGTCACGGAGTTGCCATCCGAACCCGCGATGGTTCCGAGTGCGGTATTGTCGGCCGCATTTTCGAAGTCGATGATGGCGGCGTGCGACAAGCCGGCGATCAAGCAGATTGCCGCCGCAAGCGAAACGCTGCCGATTGGCACGCCGGGTTTCATCACGGGCTCCTCGCTCTAGCGGTCGCAAGCAACTATTACGTGTATACACTACACTTGTCACTCGTTATAGTCAACCTCGACCATCGACCGAGGATTGCCGCAAGGCATCGGTATGCGTTGGAATGCTTTTGACGCTCGATGTTCTCTTGGAGCGGGGCCGACAGACCGCCTCTGATACCGGCAAGCCCATCACGAGACTCGCCTGAATGCCCTCAAGCGCCGGGCGCGGACCTCCGTCCGCTTGGCTCTCCTCACTACGCTGCGGGCGCGCACTTGCGCTTGCCGGCAAGCCGATGAAGATCGTTTCATCGGCCTGCTGGTATCAAGCCACAATCGCCTCGCGGCGGATCCAGCCGCCGCCGAGGACGCGGTCGTGGTCGTAGAACACGCAGGCTTGGCCGGGGGCGACGCGGGCCTGGGGCATATCCAGGATCACCTCGGCGGTGGCTTCGGCGCCGGGGAGGACACGCGCGGCGACCGGCGGCTGGGTGGAGCGCAGCTTGACCTGGGCGCGGAGGCCGTCGGAGTTTTGGGGACGCGATCTCACCATGAGTCAGTTTTCCAAGCAGCCCACAGGGTCGGTGGTGGGATGCCTTTGACGAGACAGATCAGGAGGCGGCGGAGGCCTCGCTTGAAGAGGGAGAGCAGGGAGCGGGCGTATCGGCGCGGGCGGTGTTCGGGGGCTTTTTTTCGGCGGCGGACGGGTTGTTGACGGCGTCCCACATGCCGGTCGAGACGGCCCAGTAGAGCGCGAGGGCGAGAATCAGGATCAGCCGCTCGATCCGGTCGGCGCGGCGCAACTGGCTGTCTTCGAGGTTGAAGCCGCGCCTTTTGGTGTCGGAGAACATGGCCTCGATGCCCCATCGCAGACCGTAATCGAGGGCGCGATACGAGGTCGGCGGCTGCGACATGGCGATCATCCACGGTTCGGGGTGTCCGGGCTCGTGGATCATCGCCACATGGGTGGCGGCGCGCTTTTCGGTCAACGTCACGTCGATCAGCCGCCGCTCGCCGCGCTTGAAGCTCTCCGCCACGGTCGTTTCGCCGCCGTCGCGATCGTGGACGAGCAAGCATCCCTTCAGGCGCAGGCGCCAGTCCCAGCCGTTGTCGGCGCACCAGGTGATGAGGTCGGGCGATCCGTAGAAACGGTCTCCCATCAGCACCGGCCTGACGCCGTCCGGCAACCACCCGGCGACGATTTGCAGCAGCCGGCGCTGCTCGGAAAACCCGATCGCCCCCGCGGTTTTCCTGACGCACCAAGCCAACGGTAACGCCCGCCCGCCGACCCGGACCGCCACCATCAACATCTCATGGCGGTGCAGCTTCGTCGCCTGGCTCTGGTCGATGATCACGATCGGCTGCCGGCCGTTCGTGCTCACTTTCTCCAGAATCTCGCGCGCATAGGGAGCCAGGACTTCGGCCGGTACAATCAGATCGTTGGCCAGCGTTCTCTTGATCCACTGATATCGCGTGCCCGGGTTGGCCGACTGGATCGGCAGCGCATGGCCGAGCTCCATCAGGTTCACCGTACGCTCCGACAACACCGCCGCCGTCAGCGTGGCGAGCTTCTCGCGTTGGGTTTTGCGCTGTTTCGGCAGCCGTCGCGCCATATCGTCAGCAATCGCGCCCGCCACGGCTTGCAGTCCGCTCATCTCGATCCTCGCGTTCCCGTACCGCGACCATCGAGTCAGAGTCGTTCACCCGCGTCAATCACAAACTGACCTGTGGTGAGATCATGCATTTGTGCTCGGGGGGCAGTTTGTGTAGGCTTCCGGCCGTTTCCCGGGCATCAACCTCCGAACAACCGCGACTTCGAACATGAAGATCGACGACTTCGACTTCGATCTCCCATCCAGTGCCATCGCCCAGAGGCCGATCGTTCCGCGCGACGCCGCCCGCCTGCTCGAGGTCGGTG
>JAUXFS010000418.1 GCA_030622775.1 Rhodospirillales bacterium
CAAGACGATCGAAGACATCTCGGCAGAATTACGAAGAATCGAACCGCCTCTACCTGATTACGCCGCCACGTTTCGACGCAGCGGCGTTTTCATCGCTTCTGTCCGCCGCCCTCGACGCCGACGATGTCGCGTGCGTTCAGGTGCGGCTGAAGGACGTGGACGACGACGCCGTCCGCCTGGCCTGCGACTTCCTGCGCCCGGTCACGCAAAGCCGTGACGTCGCGCTGCTTCTCAACGACCGTCCCGACCTCGCCGCCGAGATGGGCTGCGACGGCGTCCATGTCGGCCAGGAGGATACGCCGTACGAAGAGGCCCGGCGGATTGTCGGCGGTGACGCTATCGTCGGCGTGACCTGTCACGATTCCCGCCACCTGGCGATGGTCGCCGCGGAGAAGGGCGCCGATTACGTCGCGTTCGGCGCCTTCTTCGCGACCGGAACCAAGCAGCCGAAGTCGTCGACCGATCCCGAGGCCCTCGCCTGGTGGAGCGACCTGATGACCGTGCCCTGCGTCGCCATCGGCGGCATCACCGTCGACAACTGCCGGCCGCTGGTCGAGGCCGGCGCCGACTTCCTCGCCGTTTCCGCCGGGGTGTGGGAGCATCCGCAAGGGCCGGCCGCGGCGGTAAAGGCCTTGAACGAAGAGATCCGCGGCTGCCGGTAAGGGCCTGGCCGCAACCGTTGCTCCTCCTTCGCCAAACTGCTAGTGATCTGGTTCGAACCACCGGGTTCCGCGCGGAAATCCATGACGCGCACTCCACGATACGGAAAAATTCATGAAGATCAACGGGAACGCCATCCGTCCAGGCATGATCATCGACCACCAGGGGCGCCTGTGGCGGGCGGTAAGGATTCAACACACCCAGCCCGGCAAGGGCGGCGCCTATCTTCAGGTCGAACTGAGGGAAGTCCGCGGTAAAACCAAACTCAACGAGCGTTTCCGGTCCTCGGAGACGGTCGAGCGGGTACGGCTCGATCAGAAACCATTTCAGTATCTCTACGGCGACGGCGACACCTTCACCTTCATGGATACCGAAACATACGAACAGATCACCATCGGTGTCGAGTTGATCGGCGAGGATCAGGTGGCGATGCTGCAGGAGAACATGGACATCACCATCGAGTTGCACGAGGAAACGCCGATCGGCGTCCGGTTGCCCGATACCGTGATTCTCGAGGTGGTCGAAGCCGATGCGGTGGTCAAGGGGCAGACCGCCTCGTCGTCGTACAAGCCGGCGGTTCTCGCCAACGGCATGAAGGTGATGGTCCCCCCGCATATCGAGGCCGGCACCCGGGTCGTCATCAACACAGCCGATCGTTCCTACGTGGAACGGGCCAAGAATTGAGTACCTGACTGCAAATGAAACCCCCGTTCGACGGATTTCGATGGCCTATCGCTCGGCGCTCCTGAACGTCATGACCGCCGCCGCTCAAAAAGCGGCGCGGGGTTTGGTCCGTGACCTGGGCGAGTTGGAGCACCTTCAGGTCTCCAGGAAAGGCCCGGCCGACTTCGTCAGCAAGGCCGACAGGAAGGCCGAATCGGTGCTACAGCGCGAGTTGACCAAGGCGCGGCCCGCATACGGCCTGTTGATGGAGGAAAGCGGCACCGTCGTCGGCACCGACACCTCGAACCGCTGGGTCATCGATCCGCTGGACGGGACGACCAATTTCCTCCACGGAATCCCCCACTTTTGCATTTCCATTGCGCTGGAGCGCGACGGCGATCCGTTCGCCGGCGTCATTTACTCCCCCATCCATGACGAGATGTTCGTCGCCGAGAAGGGGTTGGGGGCGTTCATGAACGGCCGCCGGTTGCGTGTATCGGCCCGCAGGCGGATCGACGACGCGATCTTCGCCACCGGCATTCCGTTCAAGGGCATTCCCGACCACGACCTGTTTATGCGCCAACTGGAGGCGGTGATGGCGATCTCCGCCGGGGTCCGGCGATTCGGCTCCGCCGCGCTGGATCTCGCCTACGTCGCCGCCGGCCGCTACGACGGCTATTGGGAGAACGGGCTCAATCCATGGGACGTGGCGGCGGGAATCGTCCTGGTGCGCGAAGCGGGTGGTTTCGTCTCGGACATCTCGGGCGGCAACCGGATGTTGGCCGGCGGCGGCATTGTGGCCGTCAACAGCGAGCTTCACGCTTTCTTGGTTCGACTGCTTCAAGAGGCGGGGAGAGGACAAGTGGCGGGTAGAACTGATACCAACGAGCATTGATATTGACCCATTGTGATCGTTGGTATGAGAAGGTAAACGAAAGGTAAAAGAGTGTAAAATTGGGCCCAATGCCCGCTGGAGCGCAAATTTGTTGTACTGGGGCCGCCGCTTGGTTATTCTAACAACCATGAGATTTCCTCGTTTGGAGGCAAGTTGGGCGCCAATGCCCTTGTTGCGATGTTCGTTTCGCACTGATCTTGCCCTGACGCTGATCGCCGCCGTCGTTTTGACCGGGCTGGGCTCCGGTGCGGCCCGGGCGCAGATCGCCGCCGATCCCCGTTCCAATGTAATCGTCGATCTCAGCGTGATCGACGATGATGGTTTCGGCCCGTCCTCCGATGCGGCCGGCCGCCGCTCCGGCTTGGCGATGCCCGGGAACAGACCGCCGGTTTCGCGACTGCACGATCCGATGCCGGGATCGGAGCCGGAGCCGGAGCCGGCGCCGTCTCTCACGCCGCCGACGGAGCCGCGAAGCCGGATGACCTTGAGCCCGCCCCGCCCCGAGATGCGGATGGTGACGACGCCGAGAACGCTGGCTATCGAGGTCGCGCGGGCGCCGCGGCCGGTCACCGCTCCTTCGAGAGCGGGGGCGCTGGTCGAGCCGGTGACGACACCGTTCGAAACGCCGGCGACGATGCCGCCGCCGCTCCCCGAGTGGACGCAACCGGCCGGGGCGCCGACGGTCTCGGCGCCGATCGCCGAACCCGCGAGCGCGGAATCCCCGGGTTCGGAACCGGTCGAGGCAACCCCGATGGCGTCGACCGAGACCGCCTCTCGGGAGCCCTCCCCCGCCGAGGAGACTCCGCCGCCCGCGCCGGATGTCGCCCAAACCCCGCCGGCGGAGACCGCCGAGGTGGCGCCAACGCCGCTCCCCGAACCGGCGACCGAGACCGCCCAAGCCGAACCCGCCGCTGAGAGATTGCCGCCGCC
>JAUXFS010000037.1 GCA_030622775.1 Rhodospirillales bacterium
AGCCCCTCGAGCATCTTTTCGTCCGCGGCCACTCGGTGCTTCGCCCCGAGCGCCTGCCGATGACCCGCGAGACGATCTTCGACCTCGCCTCGCCCACCAAGCCCATCGCAACCACGACCGCGATCATGCTGCTCGTGAAGGAAGGCGCGATCCAGCTCGACGATCCCGTGGCCAAGGTGTTGCCGAGCTTCGCCGATCGCGACAAGGAAGCGGTAACCCTCCGCCACCTTCTCACCCATGCGTCCGGCCTCAAGCCCTGGCGTGCGTTTCACGAGAACCTCATCCAGAAGGAGCGCAAGACGGGTGAGCGTTGGCTCGGGACGCGCGAAGGTCGCGAGTGGATCCTCGACCGCGTGATCCGCTCCGCGCTCGTGCACGAGCCTGGCGAGGCCGCCGTCTACGGGGATCTCGACTTCATCGTGCTCGGAGCCCTGGTCGAAGAGGTGACGAAGCAGCCCTTCGACGAATTCTGCGCCGAACGCATCTTCGGTCCGCTCGGCATGAACGAGACGCGCTTCCTCCCGGTGCCCGAAGACGGAAACGATTCGAGCCCCGCGTTGCCGGAGAACTGGCGTCGGCGCATCGCAGCGACCGAGAACTGTCCCTGGCGTGGACGTATCATCTGGGGCGAGGTGCACGATCCGAACGCCAGCGCGATGGGCGGCGTCGCGGGCCACGCCGGCCTCTTCTCGACGGTCGACGACGTGATGACCTTCGCCCAGACTTTCCTCGACTGCTGGCACGGCCGCAGCGATCTGCTCCCGCCCGACCTCGTGCGCAGCTTCAGCGAGCGCCAGCACATGCCCGCAGACTCCGACTGGGCGATCGGTTGGGACACCCCGACCGCCGGGCTCTCGAGCTCGGGCGAGCAGTTCTCCGAGAAGTCGGTCGGGCACCTCGGTTTTACGGGGACATCGCTGTGGATCGACCTCAAGAAGGAGGCGATCGTCGTGATGCTCACAAACCGTGTGCACTTGATCGCGAAGCGCAGTCGCTTCGGCCTACGGCCCAAGGTGCATGACTACATCATCGATGCCTTCCAATCCGGCTGAGACTTCCGCAAAACCCGAGATCCTGCCGCTGCCCGATCGCGACGCGCTGCAGCGCGTGCACTTCATCGCCGTCGGAGGCACCGGCATGGGCTCGCTCGCCGGACTCCTGAAGGCGCGCGGGATCGAGGTCACGGGTTCCGACAAGGCCCTCTATCCGCCGATGAGCGACGCGCTCGCGAGCTGGAAAATCCCGGTCGTGGAGGGCTTCGACCCGAAGAATCTGACGGGCGAGCCCTTCGGAACGGAGCGCCTTCCCGATCTGATCGTGATCGGCAACGCGGTGCGCCCCGACAACCCCGAGGCGCAGGCCGCGCTCGACTCGGGCATTCCCTACCGCTCGTTCTCCGATGCGCTCTTCGAGCTCGCGATGGAGAACAAGCACCGCATCGTCGTGAGCGGGACGCACGGCAAGACGACGACCACGAGCCTGGCCGCGTATCTGCTGCTCGCGACCGGGCGCGATCCGTCGCTGCTGGTGGGCGGCGAGGATGTTTACCGAGTCGATCTCCCCGACCTCGGCGTGGCCGACGCCGGCCCGGGCCCATCGCCGAAGCTCGCCGAAAAGGACCTCCCGCCGGCGGGGGCTCAGCTTCTTGGAGTCGTCGAGCGCGAGGCACAGGCTTTGGGGAAGGGTTTCGGGATCGAGAACGACCGCCGCCGCGACCACCGGCCCCGCCCACGGGCCACGGCCGGCCTCGTCGATCCCGGCGACGATCCCACCGGCTTCCCTTTCCAGGCTGAAATCGGGCATGACGTGATCTAAATCTCCGGGCGGAGCCCGTTGGCGCGGGCGGGGGCGGCGGCGGTGGCGGTGGCGTTTCGAGAACGTTCGCTTCGCCCGGCGTCGCCTATTGTTGCTGTCGCCACTGCGTCGTCGAGGGATCGAGATCCTCGGTGGTTTCGGGCGCCTGCGGCACGGCGCCGACGGCGCCGATCGTATCGGGATCGACCCAACCTCCTCCGCCCCCGCCCCTCTTCTTCATTCCCGGCGGGACCGCCAGCACGCGGGTGTATTTGCCGCTGTACTGGACCAGAACCGGTGTGCCGTTCGCCAGCGGCTGTTCCGCTTCCTCTTGATTCTGAACGATCGTCACGGTACGGCCGTCGTCCATTTGGATGATGTACTCGATACCCTCGCGGTTGTTCATCTGCTGCTCGGTGACATAGCCGATCCCGGCGCCGACGACGGCCCCGAGAATGGCGGCCCATCCTGTTCCCGCGCCGCCGCCCATGGCGAGACCGGTGCCGGCGCCGCCGATCGCTCCGCCGGCGAGCGGTCCGACTTTGCTGGTTTCGCCCTTGATCTTCACCATGCGGGACGACACAACGGAACCCTGCGCGGTTTCGATCGTTCGGCCGACATCGACGGCCTCATAGGTCGAAGACGACGAACGGGCGCAGCCCGCAACCAGCAGGCCCGCCACGAGAACAAAAGCAAGTGGTCGCACCAAACGCCCTCCGGGCTGTCCATCAGTCATCACGCGATTATATACTGTTAGAGTCCGTCCCGCAAAATTCAACTCGGCGATCGAGCCTTGAGGCGCATGTCCCAACATTGTAGCGTGATCCGATATCGAAATCGGGTTTGTCGGAACGGATCGTTATCCTTGAACACCTGCGGCAGTATGACCATTCAGTATGCTCTGTTTGCGAGAATCATCAACATGAGGTTGATGCCCGCGAAGCCGGCCAGCGATCGAGTTCGCGGTGGCGGCCGTTCATGGGAGCGGACCCTTCCGGACCGCGCCCGCGCTTGCGCGGCGATCGCCATTGCGGTCGTGGCGGCGCTCCTGTTGTCGCCAATCGGCTTGCGGCCCGCTCTCGCGGCCGAGGACCCGCGGGACCGGCCGTACGTCTTGGATCAGGTCAATCAAGCGCTCGAAACGCAAAGGACCATGGTCGAGACCCGCTGGTCCAACCCGGAAACCGGAAACGGCGGGATCATCGTCATCGACCGGACTTTTTACAGCGACACCGGCGCGCCGTGCCGGGACTATCGGAGGACGCTGGATCGAACGGGTGCGCCGCCGCTGGTCACCGAAGGCACCGGTTGCCGCCTCGGTCCGGCGCGATGGGAGATCGACGAGAAGACTTCGGCGCCGGCGGAGAAATCGAAAGCGACGACCGCCGGCACGAAGACGGGGGCGAGGAAGCTTTCTCCCACGGCGGCACCAGCCGCGAAAAGCGCTGCCGTCGGCAGGGCGGCGGTCTGTCCGGATCCCGCGGTGCCCGGCCCGCCGTTCACCGTCGTGAAGGTGCCCTGCGGCAGGCCCCCGGCGTTCACCGCCTATACCTTGCCATCCAAGACCGAGCTGTAGCAACGGCTGTCGTAAATGGCGATTTCCAAGCAAAGCACCGGGGCCGCGACCGGCGAGGGCGCCGGCAATGCCCCGCGCGTCCCCCCGAGCGTTCCCCCGGCCGGCGTCCTTCCGGACCGATATCGGGTCGAGCGCCGAAGCGGCTCCAAATCGATCGGAACGCGGCTGGTGGCGACCGATTCGGAAACCGGCGAGCGGTTCTTCATCAAATGCGCGCCGACTCCCGATGCCATCCGTCATGAGGCCGAGATCCTTTCCGCCCTCGATCACCCGGGCGTCGTACGCCTGAAAAACTGGCGCGCGGAGCCCGAAGCGGCGTTTCTCGTCCTCGACTTGGTAGACGGGCCGGACCTCGAGGCCTTCATCGCCCGGCACGGCGGTCGCCTCGCCGCGACGGCCCTGGCCGAGCTGTTGTCGAAGCTCGCCGACGGTGTCGCCGCCATCCATGCGGGCAATTTCGTTCACCGCGACCTGAAGCCGGCCAACATCGTCGTCGGCAAGGACGACGCCCCGGTCATCGTTGATTTCGGGGCGGCGGCGGCGATGGCGGAACGCGGTGTTGCGTCGTCCACGAGCCTGGTCACCGACGGCTACGCCGCTCCCGAGCAATACCTGAGCGACGAGCCGGAGGGCCCCTGGACCGATATCTACGCCCTCGGCGCGGTTGCCTATCGCGCCCTGACCGGGAGGCCGCCCCCGCCGGCGCCGGCGCGGCTGAACGGCAAGGCGATGGTCCCGGCGGCCGATGCGCCGGGGAACTATCCCGAGGCCCTGCGCCGGGCGATCGATTGGGCGCTGGCGCTGGCGCCCGGCGATCGGCCGCGGACCGTTGCCGAATGGCGCAAGGCCCTGGACCCTGCGTTCACCGTCGCCCCCGATCCCCCTGGGCCACCGGCGACCGGCGGGACGGTCATCGACGACTATCCGCCGACGGTCCGCGTCGAGCGCATCCCCGGCGATCACATAACGCGCTCCGCGAGCGGGGACGGATCCGGCGCAAAACCACCCTCCCAGCGACGACGGTCGGTCAACGTCGGTGCCGTGATGTTGCTGGTCGGCATCGTCGGCGGCGCCCTTGCGGCGACGGCCTGGTTCGGGTGGCCGCTCTATGAGCGGTACGTCAAGACCGACTGGATCGTCGATCCCGAGGGCGGCGGCGACGCCTTGACCATCACCGATGCCCTGTCGCGGGCGGGAGACGGCGCGACCATCGCGATCCGTCCCGGTCTCTACGCCGAGAGCGTCGTCATCGACCGCCCGGCCCATCTGACGGCGGCGGTGGCCGGCGAGGCGCCGGTGATCGCGCCGGCGGGCGGACCCTGCCTGATCGTGACCGGCGACGGCGGCTCGGTTTCGGGGCTTCGTCTGCACGCATCGGCCGGCGGCGACCCGGCGTCACCGGCGATCCCCTGTCTGGTGATCGCCGGCGGCATCGTGTCGGTGAACGGGAACCGCATTTCCAGCGCCTCGGGCCCGGCGATCCTCGTACGCGACGGCGCCTATCCGGAGATCCGCGACAACACCATCGAGGATAGCGCCGGACCCGGCATCGTCGTTACCTCCGGCGCCGGTGGCGCCATCACCGCAAACACGATCTCGAACGCGGGCGGATCGGGCCTGATCGTCAGGGGCGGCGCCACCCCGAAGATCACCGGCAATACCATCGAGAGCAGCGGTGGGGTGGTTTTCGCCGAGGGCGCAAGAGGGATCTTCTCGGGCAACCGGATCGTCTCCAGCCGCACGTCCGCCATCGAAGTCCCCACCGGCGCCGATCCCGAGGTCATCGAAAACTCGATCGAGGATTCGGCCGAAGCGGGTATCTTCGTCCATGACTTCGGTAGAGGCCGCTACGAGGGCAACACGATCGTCGGTAGCGGCTTGTCGGGGGTCGTCGCCACATCGGGCGCCACGCCGGTTGTTGTCGGCAACGTCATCCGCGAGAGCGCCGAGCACGGTATCCTCGTCATCGACCGCGGCGGCGGCCTTCTCGATCTCAATACGGTGAGCGACAACGGCGGTCACGGCATCGCCATCGGTCGGGACGCCGAAATCGAATTGGGCGAAAACCGGCTGGAAGGCAATACCGAGCCGCAACTTCTGGACTCGCGCAATCCATGAGATCCGGACTGGAAACGAACGAACGACCGGCAAGGAGGCGATATTGAAAACACTGGTTATCGGCAGGAGTTCCTTCGCCGACGTGGTGATCGCCGATACGTCGGTGGCGCCCCGCCATGCCGAGATCGTCGTCGCCGACGACGGCCGGCTCTATCTGACCGACTGTGGGACCAGCACCGGCACCTGGCGGCAACGCGGATCGCCGGAAGACGCCGATGCCGCGTCCTGGACGCCCGTCCGCCAGGACTTCGTCGGCGCCGGCGATGTGCTCAGGCTCGGCGACTATCGGTGCACCGTGGCGGAGTTGATGCATACGGCAAGCGGCGGCGCCCCGTCCCGCGCCCGCGAGGCGCCGTCGGCAGGGGATCGATCGGAGGGACATCGGCAAAAATTGCGCGGCCGGGTCGAGCGTGACGCGGCGACCGGCGAGATCGTCCGGCGGAGGCCCTGAGTGGTGGCTCGGACCTCCCGGGAAGACAGCGTCGACGGGGTTGCCGGCGGATCTCGTTTAAGGCGCATTTTCAGCCATCCGATCATTCTCGTCGCCTGTCTGGCGGGAGCCGTTGGTTTGATCAAACTCCTGGAGCTCTATTTGCCGGATGCCGCGGCGGTGATTCTGATCGATCGTGACCGGTCGACCTACCCGTTCACGGTCCAGAACGTGATGTGGATCGTCTTTGCGCTGGGCGTCGGCGAGTTGATCGTGCGCGCCCGCGACGCGGCGGCCGAGCGAGCCCAGCTCGCCATGGGGTATCTGCCGGAGGACGAAACGACCCTGCTTCAGTCGCTCGAGCTGCGGCGCACCTATGCGGTGGCACGGGAGGCGAACCAGCCCGGCTCGCCGTCCGGCGGGCGGTTCCTTCCTCGCCTCATTCAACGAACGGTCACCCAGTTCCAGACCACCAAATCCATCGATCAGGCCAACGCGCTGCTCAATTCGAGCCTCGAGCTGTATCTCCACGAGATCGACCTCCGCTACAGCATGATCCGCTACGTGGTCTGGGTGATCCCCACCCTCGGTTTCATCGGCACGGTGGTCGGCATTTCCCTGGCGCTCGCCTTCGCCGGCTCGGTCGATCTTCAGGACCCGTCGCTGCTCGGCGAACTGACCAAGCGGCTGGCGGTGGCGTTCAACACGACGCTGCTGGCACTGGTCATGTCGGCGTTTCTCGTCCTGCTCCAGCACATCGTCCAGGCACACGAGGAAAAGGCGCTGAACCAAGCGGGACAGTACTGTCTCGACAATCTGATAAACCGCCTCTACGAGGAGTGATCGAAGGTGCTTGTCCGCCGCCGTCAGGCCCTGGAAGTGTTGAGCATATCGGCGCTCGATGTTTTCGCCTCGGCGCTGGGCGTATTCATCCTGATCTCGATTCTGATGTTTCCCTACTACCTGAAACAGCCGTCGCTGGCGCTGGAACAGGCGGGTGCGCGAGCGGAGTTGTCGGCGGCCGGTCACGCCATCACCGAGGCGGAACAAGCCGAGGCGGACGCCCACGACCGCAAGCTGAGCGCCGAAGCGGCTCGGGAGGACGCGCTGGATCGGTTGCGCCAGGCCGAGTTCGCCGCCGCCCGGTCCGCGTACGACCTTGCCCAGGCCGAGGCCAAGGCGACGAGCCCGGCCCCCCGCGTCGAGCGGAAATCGACCGGGAAACAGAAGGTCAGCCTGGCGATCTCAGATCTCGATCTGGTGTTCGTGATGGACACCACCGGCAGCATGCGCGACGAGTTGCGCGACCTCCAGGCCAACCTGGTCGGGGTGATCCGGGTCCTTCACCGATTGGCGGCCTCTCTCAGGGTCGGTTTCGTCGCTTTCAAGGACCGCAAGGACGCCTACGTCACCCGCGTGTTCCCGCTGAACCGCATGGACGGCGTTCTTCTTCAACGTATCGTCAATTTCGTTCGGGACATCGAGGCAAAGGGCGGCGGCGATGTCCCCGAGCCCGTCGACGTGGCCCTCGAGGCGGCGGTGGACATGCTTTGGCGGGGCGAGGCCCAAGGCCGGATCATCGTCATCGGCGATGCCACCGTCCACGCCGCGAACCGAACCCGGACCCTCGGTCTCGCCGAACGATTCAGACGCTCCGCGTCCGGTGGCGAGTGGCCGAGAAGCGTCTCCACCATCTATACCGGCAAGGGCTCGGCCGCGCGCGGCTTCTTCCGAAGCCTGGCCAAGGCCGGCGGCGGGGAATTTTCCGTGCATCAAGGGCAGATGATCGAGAGCGTGCTGCTCTCGGTGCTGCAAGATCCCAAGCGGGAGCGTACCAGCCGATGACGACGTTCGACGCCAGCGAGCCGCTGGAGGGCGGATGGGCGCTCGAAGGCGCCGACGGGGATGGCAACGCGATCAGGCTGGTGTTCGGCGAAACCGAGCTCGCCCAGGCCTATCTGGGCCTGACCGTCGGCCGCCACCCGGCGCTCTGCGACCGCGTCATCGGCGACACCGGCGTCTCCCGCCGCCACTTCCGGTTCTGCATCGTCGAAGGGGCGCTGCACCTGGAGGACCTCAACTCCCTCAACGGCACGCTTCTCGACGGAAGGGAGATTCCGCGCTTCCAACCGGTCCCGGTGTCTCCCGGACAAAGTGTGACGCTTGGACGCGCCGCCCTCGTGGTGTCGCGCCTGACAGACGGCTGACGATCGGTGAAGCTCCCGAACCGCAGCATCTCGATCTTCACGCTGTCGGCGCTCGACGTGCTCGCCATGTCGACGGGCGTGTTCGTTCTGCTGCTGGTGATGCTGATGCCCTACTACCGCAAGACCTTCGACGCCAATGCCGAGCTGGCGGAGATGCGGGTCTCGGTAACCGAGACGCTGGCGCGGATCGAGTCGCTGGAGGAGAACGCGGTCCTCTATCGCGGCGAGGCGGAGGGGGCGGAAGAGGAGGCTTCGCGATTGAACGCCGCCGCGGCCACCCTCGAGGACCAGGCCAGGGCGAACAGAAGCCGGATGGAGGCGCTCGACGACGCGCCGCAAAAACAGCAGGGCAGCGATCCCAAGAACCTGGTCATCGAAGCCATCGATCTGATCTTCGTGGTCGACACCACCTCCAGCATGGCGCCGGCGCTTCGCGAGCTGTCGGTCTCGATGCGGAGCATCGTCAGAATCCTCGAGCGGCTGGTCCCCTCGGTCCGGATCGGCGTGGCCGCCTACACGGACCGCGACACCGGCCTGCCGCCGCTGACGATCCTGCCGATGACGCCGACCGATCGCCATCTCCATCGGGTCCTCTCCTTCGTCGACCGGATGGAGGCGGCGCGGGTGGGAAGCAGGACGATCGAGGAGGATGTTCATCTCGGGCTGTCGGCGGCCTTCGCGATGCCGCTCCGCCCCAACGCCAGACAGGCGATCGTGGTCATCGGCGATGCCGCCGCGCACAAGGTTTTCCAGGAGGAGACGCTGATCCGCGCCCGCAATTTCGTGCGGACGAACAAGAACCGGACCCTGTCCACCCTGTTCGTCACCACGCCTTCGTCGCTGATGCACGGCCAGCGCGATCGTCGCTATTTCCAACGCCTCGCCGACGCCGGCAACGGAGCTTTCAACGACCATGCGGGCAGCATGACCGAGAGCATCCTGCTGTCCGTCCTGGTGAATTGATACCAACCTGCGATGATACTGACCCATTGTGACGATCTTCCGAGGTTTCCGGCGAGGAGTGGGGCGCGCCGTGATGCTCAAGCACCACAAGCGGCCCACGACGACGTCC
>JAUXFS010000057.1 GCA_030622775.1 Rhodospirillales bacterium
ATGAATCCCGCGACCGCGCCCTACCGCGCGGCAGGGCCCACGGGCGCGGCAGGGCCCACGGGCGTGTCCGGCGCTGGGAGGATTTCGACGATCAGAAGCTCGTCGGGTACGTCGATTGGAACGGCGACGGGGTTTACGTGGATAGCGACGGGTCGCGTTCCGTCACCGGGATCGGCGAGGCCGAGCCCGGTCGGCAGGTAGGTGCGGACTTTGGCGACTGCTGTATTGAACGTCAGCTTCACCGACCGCGGGGTTGGGTGGAGATCCTTGCGCGCCTCGCGGTCCCAGCTCTCGACCTCCTGCCAGAGGACTAGATAGAACACGCCGTTCTTCTTCTGGACCAGGAAGCTGTGCACGTCCTTCAGGTCGCCGCCGAGGTCGTAGTCCAGGCTGCCGGGGGCGAAGTCGCCGTCCTTGTCGTCGAGCAGCGCGATCGTGTTCTTCATTGCGTGAAAGGACGGCCGTTTCGAGAAGTCGTTGCGCAGCAGCCCCCAGGCCTTGTCCGGCTTTTTCGCGATCGGCCATTCGTCGATGATCTGATAGTTGAACACCCGCTCGACGTCGGGCCGGATGAAGAACTCGGCGGCGAACCGGGGAAGGTATTTGGCTTTCGCGGCCTCGCTAACCGCGTACTTGGCGGCGGTTCTGAAGCCGTACTCGGTCACCCAGATCGGATAATTCGGCGTCAGGATCTTTGCGTCCCGGATGCGTTGGTCGAGGTCATAGCTCGGCAGGCGGCCACCGGTGTAGTTGTGCAGGCAGCCCCGGTCGACATGGCCGGTGAGGTCTCCGAGGGCCTTGTAATCCCGCGGCCGGCGGCGCCAGATCGACGGCGCGATCAGCGGTTTGTCGGCGATCTCGGGATCTTCCTTGATCCGCTTGTACAGGCGCTGGGTGAACGTCCTCAACTGGTCGGCCCAGTCGCGGTTTCCCAGCTTTTTTCGTTGCGAGTTGTACTCGTTCGGGCCTTCGAAAGACAAAATTGCGTTCGCGCCGACTCGTTTGACCCGCCCGATCAAGTCATCGATCGCCGCCGGATCCAGCGACTCGTGGTACTTGCCTTCGATCGCCCGGCTGTCGATTCTCAGGTTGAACCTGGTGCCGTGTTTGGCGTGCATCTTCCGAGCGCGAACGATCGCCGCGTCGTTGATCACGGTGGTGCGTACGTAACGGAAGCCGGCTTCGGCGATCGCGTCGCTGATGGTCGACCAGCCGCGGTCGTCGAGAACGCCCTTGCGCCGGTTGATGTGCGTCACCACCCCGAGGGAATCGACGAAGTCGTAGGCCTTTCGCGCCTGGACCACCTTGGCGTCGACCGGTTGCGCCAACACGACGAGAACGGCGAGGGCCAATAAAATTCGTCCGACTCTTGTTGGGCTCGATCGCGGGTTCAATCCTTGTCCGCCTTCGTTCACGTGGGTTCTCTCACGGGCTATGTGAAAGTTTCGGCGACCCGGCTCTGTCTCCAGGACGTCCGCCCGCATCGAGCGCGTTCGCGCCCGCGAGTTCGCCACAACGGCTGTGAAATCAATACTGTTCGCCGCGGGTTCGTTCAAGCCCTTCGCTTTGCCGTACAATGCGCTCCCGACAATGGAAGCGTTTCGACCGAAGGAAAACGGAACATGGCAATCAGTATCGATCTTGCTGGGAAGGTGGCGCTGGTCACCGGTGCGGGGCGGGGGATCGGTCGGGCGATCGCCGTCGGGCTCGCCGAGGCCGGCGCCGACGTCTGCGTCACCGCTAGGTCCGTGGCCGAGATTGACGAGACGGCGGAAGCTGTTCGTGCCCTCGGACGATCTTCGCTGGCGGTGGCGGCGGACGCCACCGACGGCAAGGCCGTGACCCGGGTGGTCGAGAAGGCCGTCGCCGAGTTCGGCGGCCTGCAGATCCTGGTCAACAACGCCGGGATGGATCTGGCGAAGCCGCTGCTCGACACCGACGAGGACGGTTACGACCGGGTGATGGACACCAACGTCAAGAGCATGTTCTTGTTCACCCGTGCGGCGGGGCCACAGATGATCGCCCAGAGGTACGGGCGGGTGGTCAACATGGCCTCGGTCGGCGCTTTCGTTGCCGCCCCCAACCAGGCGATCTACCACGCCAGCAAGGCGGCGGTCGCCCACCTGACCAAGGCGACGGCGATCGAGTGGGCGCGGCACAACATCACCGTCAACGCGGTGGCCCCCGGCTGGGTCCGCACCGAGCTGATCCGCCATCTCAGCGACGACGAGGAAAAGCTCGGCCGCTATCTGAAGGCAATCCCGTTGCGCCGGCTGGGCGAGCCCGAGGAGATCGCCCCGCTGGTTGCCTATCTCGCCTCCGATCTTGCCGCGTTCATGACCGGCTCGGTCGTCGTCATCGACGGCGGCCTGATGATCCCGTGAATGGGGCGCGGCGGTGAAACGAAACCTCAGGCTGGCGACGGGGCTGATCATCGCGGCCTACGTGATCCCTCATCTGATCAATCACGCGCTCGGCCTGATCTCTCTCGACGCGATGGAAGCGATGCGGCGCGGCATGGTGTTGGTCTGGGGGACACCGGTCGCCGGGGTGCTGCTGTTCGGCTCCCTCCTGCTCCATTTTATCCTGGCGCTGGAGGCGTTGTACCGCCGAAGCCATCTGCGGATGGCCCGCTGGCAGGTCCTCCAGCTTGTGTTCGGCATCCTCGTTCCACCCCTGATCATGACCCACGCGATCGGCACCCGCGTCGCCAGCGAATTGCTGGGCATGGAGGTCACCTACGAGTACGTGCTCGCCGCCATCTGGTGGAGCGGACCGTGGATGGTCCTCAAACAGGCGGCCCTGGTGGTGGTGGTGTGGATCCACGCCGCCATCGGGCTGCACTTCTGGCTGCGCCTGAAAGACTGGTATCCGCGCGCGCTTCCCGTCCTTTATCCCTTGGCGGTGCTGTTGCCGGTTCTTGCCCTGTTCGGGTTCTTCCGCGTGCTCGCCGACGTGGCGGTCGCGGCGAGCGATCGGCAGTGGCTGCGTGAGGTGTTCGCCGAGCGCCGTGCGGCACCGCCCGAGATCGACGCGATCCTGAAGGGGATCGAGCCCGTTCTCCTGACGGTCATGGTGACCTCGCTGGCGCTGGTTCTGGTGGCGCGGTTGGTCCGTCACGCCTACCGCACCCGTCACGGGGCCTATCGCCTGAGCTACCCGCCCAACCGGGTCCTCGCCGCGCCGCTGGGCCAGACGGTGCTCGAGACGCTGCGCGCCGCGCGCATCGGTCACGCCAGCGTCTGCGGCGGCAAGGGCCGCTGCACCACCTGCCGGGTGCGGGTCGGCGGCGGCCTGGAGGACCTGCCGCCGCCATCGGGAGTCGAGATCGAGGCGCTTCGCCGCATCCACGCGAGCCCCGAGGTGCGGCTTGCCTGCCAACTGGCGCCGCGGCACGACCTCGCCGTGGTGCCGCTGCTGCCGCCCGACGCCACTGCCCGCGACGGAAAGCGCCCGGGCGGCGTCGAGGGCAAGGAGCGCCACGTCACCGCCCTGTTCGTCGATCTCCGCGGCTCGACGGCCCTCGGCGAGCGCAAGATGCCCTACGATGTGGTCTTCATCCTCAACCAGTTTTTCGCCGAGATGGCGGCGGCGCTGCAGGCCACCGGCGGCCACTATTCCACGTTCACCGGTGACGGCCTGATGGCGCTCTACGGTCTCGATGGCCCTCCCGAGGACGGCTGCAAGGCGGCGCTCGCCGGGGCGGCGGAGATGATGCGGCGTCTGCGGCGGCTCAACGAGTCGTTGGCGACGGAGCTCGCCGACCCCCTTCGCGTCGGCATCGGCATTCACACCGGCCTCGCCATCGTCGGCACCATGGGGCCGCCGGGCGCGCCCCACGTTTCCGCCCTCGGCGACACCATCAACGTTGCCGCCCGGCTCGAATCGGAAACCAAGCGGTTCGAAGTGCCGATGATCATCTCGCAAGACGTTGCCCGCCTGGCCGCCGTCGATGTCACCAACCTCGCCCACCATGAAGTCACCATTCGCGGCCGCGCCGGCGCGCCGATCGGGATCTACTGTGTCGAGGGTCCCGAGGCCGCCGGGGACCGGAGCGAATGAGCGGCCATACCGCTCGCGGGATCGCGCCCCGTCACCCGAGGCCGCGTTCGAGATCGAGGCAGAGATCGTCCGGATCCTCGAGGCCCACCGACAGCCGGAACACCCCGTCACCGGCAAATGCCCGGTAGCGTGCCAGTTGCTCTTCGGACAGCCGGAAGCTGGACGCCATGATCTCGTCGGTGCCGATCCAGTAGATCAGGCTGCGGTGGTGGCCGAGCGAGACGGCGTAGTGGATGACCCGCAGTTCCTCCGCCATCCGCGCGGCGGCGGCGGGACCGTCGGCCACCTGGAAGGCGATCATTCCCGAGAAGGTGTCCATCTGCCGGCGGGCGAGGTCGTGCTGGGGATGGGACGGCAGTCCCGGATAGATTACCCGCTTCACCGCCGGATGAGACTCGAGAAACTCGGCGATCCGCATCGCACTGTCCGCGTGGGCGCGCATGCGCAGTGGTAGCGTCGCCGCCCCGCGCATGATCAGCCAGGCGTTGAACGGGCTGATGGTGCCGCCAAAATGCACCCCGGACTCGAGGGAGAGATCTCGGACAGCCTCCTTCCGTCCCAGCACCGCGCCGCCCAAGGCGTCGCCATGGCCGCCGATGTACTTGGTGAGTGAGTGCACCACCCAGTCGGCGCCGAGTTCCAACGGTCGCGTCGCGATCGGGGTGGCGAAGGTCGAATCGACCACCAGTTCGGCGCCGGCCTGTTTGGCCACGGCGGCGACCGCCCGGATGTCGGTCAGTCTCAGGATCGGATTGACCGGCGTCTCGATCCAGATCATCCGCGTCGCCTCGCGCAGGCCGCCCTCGACGTTGCGCGGATCGGAAGCATCCACCGCGGTTACCTGGATACCGAGGCGGGTCAGGGTTCCCCGCGCCAGTTCGGCGGTGCCGGCGTAACTGGCGTCGCTGATCACCAGGTGGTCGCCGGCGCTCAGCCGCCCCAGCATCAGCGCCATCGACGCCGCCATCCCGGAGGCGAAGGCGATGCAGGCGTCCGCGCCCTCCATTGCCGCCAGCTTCTCTTCGAGCTGGCGGATCGTCGGGTTGCCCCAGCGGGTGTAGATGAACGGCGCGTCGTCGGCCATGTCGTGGGCGGAGAAGCCGAGCGAGCTGTCGACGCCGTAAGTGGTGGACATGACGATGTTGGGCGCGGAGGCGCCCGTCGCCGGATCCAGCCCTTCTCCCGCGTGCACGGCCGTGGTCCGTGGCCGCCAATCCCGATCCTTCCGTCGCATCATCGTGCTCCCATCCAGGTTGTCCGGCATGGTAGCCCAGTTGAATCCTCCGTGACATTGTTCGATTGCGCGGACGGATTACGTGCTAACGTGTGGAAACCAATAGGGGAAACATCGGCTGGAACGACTTCACATCATGGACGAATTCACCGTTACCGAGCGCACCCGCGCCAAACGGCTCTTTTCTCGTGCCCGATACGACCGCCAGACCGTCTACGCCATCCTCGACGCCGGTCTCGTCTGTCACATCGGCTACGAAATCGACGGGCAGCCCTACGTGACTCCCACCGCCTATTGGCGTGAAGGCGACAAAGTCTACTGGCATGGCTCGGCGGCCAGCCGCATGCTCCGCCATCAGGCGTCAGGTGCGCCGCTGTGTCTAACGGTGAGCCACCTCGACGGGTTCGTTCTGGCGCGGTCGGGCTTTCACCACTCGGTGAACTACCGCTCGGTGATGATCCTCGGCGAAGCCAAGGTCGTGGAGGTTGAGGCCGACAAGATCGAGCGGATGAAGGTTTTCATCGACGGAATTTTTCCCGGCCGCTGGGACGAACTGCGTCCGATCACCGCCAAGGAGGTCAAGGCGACGACGGTACTCTACATCGACCTGGACGAGGTCTCGGCAAAGATCCGCACCGGCATGCCGGTCGACGACGAGGAGGACTACCAGTGGCCGTGCTGGGCCGGCGTGGTTCCGGTCGAAACCCGTACCGGCGAGCCCCAACCGTGCCCGCGGCTGCCCGCCGGCATCGATCCCCCCGCCTACCTCGACAAGCTACGCCTTGGCTGATCAGCGATCTTCGTTCGATCGCACCCCGGGCCGTGGCGTGAGCTTTGAGCGCTTCGACGGCGTTGCCGTCGCCGCCGCCGAGCGGTATCTGGCTTGCCGGCAAAAACCAAGGGATAGAGCTTCGAGCCACAGAAGGAGATGATCGCGTCTTTTCTAGGCCCACCCGCCCGCGAAAGGCATGACGTGGCCGGTGATGAAGTCGGCCTGGGGCGAGGCGTAGAAGGCGATCAGGGCGGCGACCTCCTCGGGCTTGGCCAGTCGGCCGAGGGGAATGTTGCGGGTGATCTTTTTGAGTGCGTCGGCATCGGCGAGCAGCTTCGCCGGGAAATAGGTCGGACTCTCGACGAAATTGGGGGCGATGGCGTTGACCTGGATGTGGAACGGGGCCAGTTCGCGGGCCAGCGAGACGGCGAGGGCGTTGGTGGCGCCACGCGCCGTCGCGTACATCGAGTAGTTGGGGAGCCCGCGCAGGGGCGCCGCCGAGGTGATGAACAACAGCTTGCCGCTGCGTCGTTGCTTCATCCGCGGCACCACGGCCTGGGCGAGGGCGAAGGGCGCGGTCACCAGCGCCTCGAGGCCGGCGCGCAGATCCTCGATCTGGGCATTCTCGATCGACGCGCGGATCGCCGGAAACGCGTCATTGTTGACCAACACGTCGATCCGGCCGTGGCCGGCGGTGACCGCGGCGACGACGTCGGCCGGCTCCTGCTCGGCGATGGCATGCAGGTCGGGGTGGGCCGCCGCGAAGTCGTTTCGCGTGTCTGCGGAGGCGAAGCTTTTGTCGTGGCAGACGACCGCCGCGCCCTGGGCGGCCAGTTCGACCGCCGCCGGCAAACCGACGAAGTGCGCGACGTTGGTGACCAACGCCACCCGACCGGTCAACGGCCCTGATTGGTTGCTCACCGTCTCTCCCTTCGGCGCGGTTGTTCGAACCCTCTTATCTACGGTGCGAGCGACAACCGCAATCCCCGGCGCGACAGGGGCGCGCGCTACAGGCCGCCATGGTGTCGCCCGAGCTCGGAAAACAGCTGCCGATCTTTCAGACACCGGCGGGTTGACGCTCCATGACGGAGATCGCCGTGAATGCCGCATCCTTGGGGTCGACGACCGTCAAGTGCTGGGCGGGTCCGTGTTCGCTAATCAAAATTGTAGGCACGCACGGGCGTCGGATACAGACGATATGAAGCGCGGATTTATCGGAATTTTGCCCGACTCTTCGACCGGATCGGTCGACCTGTCGACGCATACCCCCTGCTTCGGGAAGTGCTATGCCGCTTTTCCGGCCTGCGAGCCAAGCTTGCCGCCGTCCCGTTCCGTCGTGCGGCGCAGCGCCAGGGCGTGATCGACATCCGGGTCGAGCAAGGTTCCCAGATGCTGAACGACGGTCGTTTCCTCTTTCTGGAGATGCAGCATCAGGTGCGTCGCGAAGTCCGTCGCCGCATCGCAAAACGCCGTCCAGCGATCGGTCGAGGATCCTTGTTCGAGGATTTCGACGGCGAGGGCGCGCAATTTTTTCGCCAGCGGTCCCATGGCGAAATGTTCCTGGGTCAAGAGAACGGCCAGATCGTCCGCGCCGACGTCCTTGAGCAGCGGGAACAGAACGGTTTCCTCGAAGGCATTGTGGCCGACGATCTCTTCGAGGCCGACCACCAAGTTTTCGAGCAGCGTGCGGTCTTCCACGTCGTGCAGATCAATTGGTCGGTCGGCGAATTCACCGGTTACCCGGTTTTCCAGGCCGCAGATCAACACGAGGGTGCGAAAGTGCTCCTCATGCATGACCGCTCCCAGCTCCGTCAGATCCGACATGGTCTCGATACTCCCGTGCGCCCGCCGATCGGTGCGCTGCTTCGTGGCCACCCATATTCTTGCTGCACTGCAGCATAATGGCGCATGTGAGCGACGCTGTCACTGGGAAGATAGACCGCGCATGGCAGTCCTGCGTTCTTGCCGGCGTGGCCGAGGGCGTTGGCGCCACCTGGGTCGTCGGCTCGGTTTCCGTTTGCGCCGCGACCCTGGCGTCCGCTAAGATCGCGCCGAAGTGCTCCTTAACTATTCCAGGATGCTTTCCTTAATTGCGGGTACGGAGAGAGTCATGATTCAAGGCTATGAAGACTTGCGAAATGAACTTTG
>JAUXFS010000271.1 GCA_030622775.1 Rhodospirillales bacterium
CGTCCGAAAACCCGAGCCCTCCAGCCGCCGCCCGGTAGTGCGGACCCACCAAGGCCGAATCCAACAATACCAATACCCCACACCAACTTCATGGCCCCAACCGCGGAGGACGGGCTATGATCCATAAAGTTCCGGAGGCAAACGGCAAGACATCGGATGAACCTGCGCAACACCGCGTCCACCTATGGCGCCGTTCATATCCTTCTGCACTGGCTGGTGGCCGGGTCGGTCATCGGCCTGTTCGCGTCGGGCGTGTGGATGGTGGAACTCGGCTACTACGACCCCTGGTATCACCCGGCACCCGCCCTTCACAAGGCGTTCGGGATCGTGCTGGTCGCGGTGATGCTGATCCGCCTCGTCTGGCGGTGGAGCAACGGGGTGCCGGAGCCCGAGCCCGGGGTGCGCCGGTGGGAGGCGCTGGCGGCCCACCTGGTCCACGTCGTTCTCTATCTCGGCGTGTTCGCCGCCGCGGTCAGCGGCTACCTGATCGCCACCGCAAAGGGCGCCCCGGTGGAGGTGTTCGAGTTGTTTTCCGTTCCGGCGACGATTCACGGTCTGCCGCGCCAGGAAGACGTTGCCGGCGAGGTCCACTATCTGATTTCATACGGGCTGGTCGGCTTGGCCGGATTGCACGCCATCGCCGCCCTCAAGCACCATCTGATCGATCGCGACGCCACCCTTTTGCGGATGCTGGGGCTGAAACGGCCCTCTCGAACCAAACGATCATGACCCCATCCGTTCCAACCCGAACAAAGGCCCCCCGTGTTCCAACCCGAACAAAGGAAAGAGCCATGACCTTCCGTTTCATCTTCGGCCGCGCCATCTGCGCCGCCGTCCTTCTGGCGGCGGCCACCTTCGCCTCCGCTGAAGCGGCCGAGACATACGTCATCGACATCAAGGGCCAACACGCCTGGGTCGAGTTCCGGATCAAGCACCTGGGTTACAGTTGGATGTACGGCCGTTTCAACGATTTCTCCGGCGGGTTCGTCGTCGACCGGGACAACCCGGCCAACGCCAGTGTCGAGGTGGAGATCGACACCGCCAGCATCGACACCAACCACGCCGAACGCGACAAACACCTGCGCAGCGAGGACTTCCTCAACGTCGACAAGCACCCGAAGGCGCGTTTCGTCAGCACCGCGGTGGAAATCAGCGGCGACGGCACCGGCGTGATCAAGGGCGACCTGACCCTCAACGGCGTCACCCGGCCGATCGGGATCGCCGTCGAGGAGATCGGCCACGGCAAGGACCCGTGGGGTGGATACCGCGCCGGTTTCCTCGGCACCACGACGCTGAAGCTGGCCGACTTCGACATCGACTACGACCTCGGTCCGGCCTCGACCATGGTCGAACTGACCCTGTCGATCGAGGGCGTGCGCCAGTAGGCGGCCATCGACGGATGCGCCCGGGGAGAGACCGATGACCGAAACCGATGCGGCGGCGACCGGTGCGTCCCTCTCCCAACGTGCCGAACGGGAAATCCATGACTTACACCGGTTCCTGACCGACTGGTTCAACGGCGACGCACCCGACGACGACGCGTTCGTCCATCGCCGCTTCTCCGCGTTCGATCCCGGCTTTTTCTACATCACCCCCGCCGGCGTGGTGCGTAGCCTCGAATATTTCTCGCGTTGGGCGGCCACCGCCCGCGGCAGCCAGCCGGGCACCGCCATCGAGATCCGCAACGTCACCGTCCGCCGTGAAACCCGGACGAGCGTGCTGCTGACCTACGAGGAGCACCAGGCCTGGACCGGCGGCGACAGCCACCGGCTGTCGAGCGTCCTGTTCGTCGCCAAACCCGACGCCCCCAACGGCGTCGGCTGGTTCCACCTCCATGAGGTCTGGCTGCCGGGCGATCGATAAGCTAAGAATCTATCGAAGAGCACGGAGCATGTCGGGAAAACCCATGGCGGCGAAACAACGGGCCGACCTCGGTCTGGTTCAGTGGGCGAGAACCCTGCCCTACCGGTCGAGGATCGCGCTGATCCTGGCGGCGGCGATCGCCGTCCTGGTAGTCGCCGCCGTCGCGCCGCCGATCCCGCAGGATCCGACCTACCACGATTTCGCCGATCAACGGGCGCTTTGGGGAATCCCGAACTTCGGCGACGTGGTCTCCAACGTTCCCTTCCTCGTGGTCGGCGGTCTCGGCCTCGCCGTCCTGTTCGGACGGTCGACGACGGCGGGTGACCGAACCGCCCCCGTGTGGCTGTCGTTTGTCGTCTACTTTGCCGGGGTCGGACTGGTCGCCTTCGGCTCGGCCTACTATCACTGGGATCCTTTGGACGAGACCCTGTTCTGGGATCGCTTGCCGATGAGCATCGCGTTCATGGCGCTTTTCTCGGCGATCATCATCGACCGGATCGATGACAAGACGGGGCGTATCCTGCTGCCCTTGCTGGTCGGCCTGGGGATCGTCAGCGTGATCTACTGGCATATGACCGAACAGGCGGGCCACGGCGATCTGCGCTTCTACGCCGTCGTGCAGTTCTTTCCGATGCTGGCGGTTCCGCTGATCTGCCTGCTGTTTTCACCGCACCGGCTGGATTGCCGATATCTCGTCCCGATGTTCGGCTTCTACGCCCTGGCCAAGGTCTGCGAGTACTACGACGACGAAATCCTGGCGCTTCTCGGCGACGCCATCAGCGGCCACACCCTCAAGCACCTGTTCGCCGCACTGGCCGCCCTGATGGCCCTGCCGATGCTGAAACCTCGAGGCTCCCCTCAACACTGAAACGGAAAACCGCAGGGGGAAGCGGGGCTATCGCTTCGCGGGCCGATCCGCCGTATGATCCGGGGAGAAATTCTTCGGCTATCGAGAACCTGCGGGGAATCATATGACGAGCCACGAGTCGAGCCGGGTCGCGGAGATCCACCGCGAGCTTCACAGCCATCTGCCGTCGGAGTCGGCGCTCAGAATCAAGGCGCTGGAGAGCCTGCTGGTCGAAAAGGGCCTGCTCGACAGCCGCGCCGTGGACGCCTGGGTCGAGGCCTACTCGGAGGAGATCGGCCCGCGGCGGGGCGCGCGGGTGGTCGCGCGGGCCTGGGCCGACCCCGATTTCAAGGCGCGCCTGCTCGCCGACGGGACGGCCGCCATCTCCGAGCTCGGCTTCCAGGGCTACGCGTTGGCGCACCTGAAGGTCGTCGAGAACACCGAAGCGGTGCACAACCTCGTCGTCTGCACCCTGTGCTCGTGCTATCCGATCGGGATCCTGGGGATTCCGCCGACCTGGTACAAAATGGCCGAATACCGGGCGCGGGCGGTGCGCGAGCCGCGTTCGGTGCTCACCGAGTTCGGCGTCGAGATCGGCGACGAGGTCGAAGTGAGGATCTGGGACTCGACCTCCGAGCTCCGCTATCTGGTGCTGCCGAGGCGGCCGGCGGGGGCCGAGGCCATGGACGAGGCGGCGCTGGCCTCGCTGGTCACCCGCAACTGCATGATCGGCGCCGGTCAGGCCCTCTCGCCCGGGGCCGGGGCCGGGACTGGAACCGGAACTGGAACCGGGGAGCACGGTTGATGGACGGCATACACGACCTCGGCGGCAGGCAGGGCTTCGGCGCGGTGGCCGTCGACGAGCCGGATGAGCCGTTCCACCAGCCGTGGGAGGGCCGGATGTGGGGCATCGCCCGGGCCTTCGGCGGCGTATCCGGCTGGTCGATCGACTGGTGGCGCCACGGGCGGGAACTGATCGATCCGGTCGACTATCTGACCCGGCCGTACTACGACCAGTGGATGCAGAATTACGCGGCGCTGCTGGTCGATTCCGGCGTGGCGACCGTCGACGAGGTCGCTTGCGGACATGCGAGCACGGCGCCGGCGGCGACCAAACCGCCGATGAATTTGGAACAGGTCGCGGTAGCGAAGGCCGCGATGGCCCGTTTCGACCGGCCGCACGACGGCGCGCCGGCCTTCGCCGCCGGCGACCGGGTTCGGACGAAAGCGCTGGGTTCCGCCGGCCACACCCGGCTGCCCGGCTACGCCCGCGGCCGCACCGGGGTGATCCACGCCTGCCACGGCGGCCACGTGTTGCCCGACGCCAGCGCCCGCGGCGAGGAACGGGCCGAGCCGCTGTACTCGGTGGTCTTCGAGGCGGCGGAGCTGTGGCCCGAGGCCGGGGGGCGGCGCGAACGGGTATTCATCGATCTGTGGGAGAGCTACCTTGACCGGGCCTGAGCGCGAGCCGCTCGGGCCATTAGCGCGCCGCGACGGCGAGCCGGTGTTCGACGAACCGTGGCAAG
>JAUXFS010000362.1 GCA_030622775.1 Rhodospirillales bacterium
CCGGTGGAAAAGCTGAGCCGGGCCGAGCAGCAGATGGTCGAGATCGCCAAGGCTTTCCGTTCGGAGTTGTCGGTGCTGATCCTCGACGAACCCACCGCTTCGCTGACCGAGCGCGAGACCGAGCGGTTGTTCGCGCTGATCGGCCAGGCCAAGAGCGACGGCGTCGGTATCATCTACATCACCCATCGCATGGCCGAGATCAAACGCATCGCCGATCGGATCACGGTCCTGCGCGACGGCAAGTACGTGGCGACCGTGGTCGCCGGCGACGTCAGCGAAAACCAGCTTCTTCAGTTGATGACCGGCCGCGTCATCGATCAGGTTTTCCCGGCGATAAGCTTCAGCCCGGCCGAAACGATGCTCGATGTCCAGGACCTGACCACCGCGAACGGGACGGTTTCCAACGTTTCCATCACCGTCCGCCGGGGCGAGATCGTCGGTCTGGCCGGCCTGGTCGGCTCGGGAAAGTCCGAGGTCGCCCGCGCCTGTTTCGGTCTCGAACCGATCGCGTCCGGGCGGATCGTCTTCGACGGCAAGGAAACGACCGGCCGGCCGCCGGGACGAATGCTCGACGGCGGCATGTTCTACGTCCCGCCCGACAGACGCGAGGAGGGGTTGGTCATGATGCGGAGCGTTCGCGAGAACGTGGTCCTGGCTTCGCTCGATCTGCCTCGGTTTTCCGGGCCGCTGTTTCTGCGACGCGGCGCCGAGAATAAGACCGTGCGCGAACTCGCCGCGCAACTCAATCTGCAACCCGCGAACGTCGAGCGCGCGGTCGACCATTTTTCGGGGGGCAACCAGCAGAAGGTGCTGTTGGCGAAAACCCTGACCCGGGACGTGAAGCTGTTCGTGTTCGACGAGCCGACGGTCGGTGTCGACGTCGGCACGCGGGTGGCGATCTACGAGTTCATCCGCGACCTCTGCGAGGGAGGCGCCGCGGTGCTGCTGATCTCCTCGGATCTGCCGGAGATCCTGCATCTGACCAACCGCGCCTATGTGTTCTACCGCGGGATCCTCCGTGCCGAACTCCGTGATGACGAAATCACCGAGGAAAACGTACTCGGCCATTTCTTCGAAAGAGAGGCGGCATGACGCGCGAAACACCGCAGCCGGGTCACGAGGCCGCGCCGGCGGATGGCGGCGGCTCGCCGCGGGCGAGTTCCCCGGGAGACCGCATCAAGCGGTTGTTCGTCCGTCTCGGGGCGCTGCCGTTTCTGCTTCTGGCGGCGGTGATCATCTTCACCCTGATGTCCGATCATTTCCTGACGTCGCGCAACTTGCTCAATGTTGCCCGCCAGTCCACTTACCTGACGATCGTCTCGATGGGACAGATGTTCGCCTTGCTGACCGGCGGGTTCGACCTTTCCGTCGGGACCATCATCGCACTGACCTCGGTGGTGGGGGCTTCGGCGATGGCCGCGAGCTACGCCGCGGCTCCCGACGCGGTGGCGGCGGCCATCGTCCTCGGCATACTCGCCGGCCTTGTCGCCGGCGTCGCCGTTGGAGCGGTGAACGGCATTGGCGTCGCCATCTTCAAAGTCTCGCCGTTCATGATGACCCTCGGGATGGCGTCGGTCGGGTTCGGGATCGCGCTCTATTTGACGGGGGGAGTCCCCGTCTATGGGATGCCGGCGGCGTTCAGCGACATCTTCGGGTATGGGCAGTTCGTCGGTATACCGACGCCGATCTACGTCACCGGGGCACTGATCGTCGTCATCTACGTGCTGCTCAACTGGACGCGGATGGGACGGTACTTCTATGCCGTCGGCGGCAACATCAGGGCGGCGGCGTTGTCCGGCATCAACACCCGTTTCAGCCTGTTCATGGCCTATGTGCTGTGCGGGCTCATGGCCACCATCAGCGGGTTGTTGCTGACCGCTCGCCTGGAGACCGGGGAAGCCAACATCGGCGCGGCGTTGCCGCTCGAATCCATCGCCGCGTGCGTCATTGGCGGCGTCAGCCTGCGAGGCGGCGTCGGCCGGGTGGGAAATGTGGTGCTGGGGGCGATCTTTATCGGTCTCATCCAGAACGGAATGAACCTTGCTCGCATCGAATCCTACCTGCAGACGGTGGTGATCGGCGTGCTGCTGATCCTGGCGGTGATCGCCGACCAGGTGCGCCAGCGATTCGTCGCCAGCCTCCAGGACTGAGCGAGCAAGAGGGATGATCTCGTGGCAACGGAAATGATGGACAGCGGGAGAATACGATGACCGTGGATATGAACTGCGACATGGGCGAGAGCTTCGGCCTCTACAAGATGGGCGACGACGAGGGGATGATGCCGGTGATCAGCGTCGCCAATGTTGCCTGCGGTTTCCATGCGTCGGACCCGTCGGTGATGGCGAAAACCGTGAGCCTCGCCAAGAAACACGGTGTCAAGGTCGGCGCCCACCCTTCGCTCCCCGATTTGCAGGGGTTCGGCCGGCGCGAGATGAAGATGGACCCTACCGAGCTGACCAACTCGATCATTTATCAGGTGGGCGCCCTCAAGGCCTTCCTCGACGCCAAGGGCATGCCGCTCAGCCACATCAAACCGCATGGTTCCTTGTATGGGATGGCGGCGCGCTACGACGACGTGGCCAACGCGGTCTGTGATGCCGTCGAGCTGTTCGGGGTGCCGCTGTACGGCATGAGCGGTACCTTGCACGAGGAGGTCAGCAAGGCGCGCGGCGTGCCGTTCGTCGCCGAGTTCTATGCCGATCTCGAATACGACCAGAACGGAAGCCTGATCATTACCCGCGAGCATGAGGCCGTCGACCCGGCTCAGGCCGCAACGAGAGTGCTGCGCGCCTTGAACGAAGGCAAGGTCAAGTCGGTCCAGGGTCCGGACGTGAGTCTTCGCACGGACATCGTCTGCGTTCACTCCGATACGCCGGGGGCGGTGGACGTGGCGAAGGCGGTCCGGGCGGCGCTCAACCGGTTGCAGGCGGCGTCGGCTTAGAACGGCGACGAAGGGGAAAGGGTACGGCCATGCGCAAGGTGTTGATCGCGAATCGGGGCGAGATTGCATGCCGCATCATCCGCAGTTGCCGCGCCTTGGGCATTCCCACGGTCGCGGTGTACTCGGAGGCCGACAAGGATTCCGTACACGTGGCATCCGCCGACGAGGCCATCGAGATCGGCCCCGCGGCCGCCAAGCAAAGCTATCTGATCGAGGAGAGGATCATCGAGGCGGCGAAGGCTTCCGCCGCCGATGCCATCCATCCGGGATACGGTTTCCTCGCCGAGAACTTCCGCTTTGCCGAGGCGGTGGAACAAGCCGGTCTGATCTGGATCGGTCCGCGACCGCCGACCATCGAGGACATGGGGGACAAGGAACGCGCCCGGGACATCGCCAGGGCCGCGGGCGTGCCCGTGTTGCCCGGCAGCCCGCGCTTCCCGGTCGGCGATCTCGCCGGCATCGAGGAGGCCGCCGAGGAAGTGGGCTATCCGCTTCTGGCCAAGGCTTCGGGCGGTGGCGGCGGCATCGGAATGAAGCTCGTCGAGGGGGCCGAAACCCTCCGCGAAATGGTCGAGAAGACCCAGGCGCTGGCCGAGAGATCGTTCGGCGACGGCACC
>JAUXFS010000209.1 GCA_030622775.1 Rhodospirillales bacterium
ACGTCGATTGCGACAACGACTTCGTCTAAAGCGCTCTCTACGCGCGCCGGGACTGCCCCGTTAGCTCGATAAGAAGGGCAGCCCGACTATAACGCGACGGCGGTGGCACCTCTCCGAGGAGCCACCGCTTTTTTTTCGCGGAGAGCCTCCACCTCATACACCCTCGAATGGGACGGACTCTCAGGACGCGAGACGCGCCCTTGCTTCCCAGTCACCGACAATGGCGGCGAACCCGGCCGCCGAAAGCGGCTTGCTGAACAGGTATCCCTGAACCAGATCGCAACCGCGCGAACGAAGGAACCGCAGCTCGTCCCTGGTTTCGACGCCCTCGGCGACGATGTCGAGATGGAGGCTGTGGCCCATGGCGATGATCGCCGCCACCAGCTTGGCGTCGTCGGGATCGGTCAGCAGATCGTGGATGAACGACCTGTCGATCTTGAGCGTGTCGACGGGAAACCGTCTCAGGTAGCTCAACGAGGAATAGCGGGTGCCGAAATCATCCACCGCGATGCGAACGCCCAACTCGCGCAGGCGCGCGAGAGTTTGCCCGATTTCGGGAAGATCCTCGACCAAGACCCCTTCGGTGATCTCGATCTCCAGCGCCCGCGGCGGCAGGCCGCTCTCGTCGAGCGCCGACGTCACCAGGGTTTCGAGCGCGCCGCCCCTGAACTGGCGGCTGGAAACGTTCACCGAGATCCGCAGTAACGCCTTCCCCTCGGCTTGCCACGCCACGGCCTGCCGGCACGCGGCGTTCAGCACCCACTCGCCGATCGACAGGATCTGGCCGGACTCCTCCGCCAGGGGGATAAAATCGTCGGGCGGAACTTGCCCGAGTGCCGGGTTCAGCCACCTCAGCAGGGCCTCCGCCCCGACCAGTCGGCCGGTCTGGGCGTCGACGACGGGCTGATAGACGAGCGAGAACTCCTCGTTCTCCAACGCCCGGTGCAGGCGGGACTCGATGCGTACCCGCTTCTGAATCTGCTCGTTCAACGCCGGTGTAAAGAACTCGAAGCTGTTGCGGCCGAGATCCTTGACCCGGTACATCGCGGCATCGGCGTTGCGCATGAGCACCTGCGGGTCGTCTCCGTCATCGGGCGATACGGTGATACCGATGCTCGAGGTGACGAAGATCTCGCGGTCGCCGACGGCGAACGGCTCGGAAAAGGCGGCGAGGATCTTCCCGGCGACGATCTCCGCGTCGGTCACCGCGTTGAGGTCCGGAAGAATGACCATGAACTCGTCGCCGCCGAGACGCGCCACGGTGTCGGCCTCGCGGACACACTCGCTCAGCCGTTGGCCGACCCGGCCGAGCAGCCGATCGCCGATCTCGTGCCCGAAGGTGTCGTTGACGGTCTTGAACCGGTCGAGATCGATGAACAGGATCCCCGTCTTGCGGTCCTGTCGGCGTCCCCTCGACATCGCCTGGGACAGGCGGTCGGACGCCAGCATCCGGTTGGGCAGGCCGGTGACGGTGTCGAAGCTGGCCTGACGGACGAGTTGTTCCTCCGCTCGTTTGCGTTCGGTGATGTCGACGAAACTGACGACCGCGCCGACGACCGCGCCATCGCGCTTGACCGGAAAAGCCCTGTATTCCGCCGGGAAGCCGGTGCCGTCCGCCCGCCACAGAAGCTCGTCGTCGACGTGCGCGCCTTCGCCCTCGGTGATGGCTCGAACGGCATGGCATTCGTTTTCGGGGTAAGGGCTGCCGTCGGCCCGCGTGTGGTGAATCAGGGCGTGAATGTTCTTGCCCAAGAGGTCTTCCTGGTCCCGGTAACCGAGAAGGCGCAGGCAGGCGGGATTGCAGAACGTGCATTTGCCGTCGGTGTCCAGGCCGTAGATGGCCTCGCCGACGGATTCGAGGAGCAGGCGCTGGCGTTCCTCGCTCTCCCGCAACGCCTCCTGAACCTTGACCAGGTTGGAGATATCGGTCACCACGTGGTAGGTGCTGCCGTCCGCCATCCGTTGCTCGCGCACTTGTATCGTGCGTCCGTCTTTCCCGGGCACGATCAACGGCTCCGAGGGATTGCGATGATGTTCCATGCGCTCGCGAATCCACTCCTCCTCCCGGCCGGCGGCCTCGGAGAACATCCCGTGCGCGACATTCGCGCGGAGCAACGCCTCGAAGGTGACTCCCGGCACGACCTTGTCGGCGGCGGCGGCCTGGAGCCGCCGAAACACGCTGTTGCACAGCATCAGACGGTCATCGGCATCGAACAACGCGAATGATTCGGAAACGGCCTCGATCGCGTTCATGAACCGCTGTCGGGCGCCGGCTTCCCGTTCCCGGGCTTCGATCTCGGCGGTGATGTCGGCGCCGACGCCGCGATACCCGAGAAAGGCGCCGCCGGCGTCGAAAACCGGTTTGCCGCTGTTGCGCAGAACGACGACGCGGCCGTCCGGTCTGATCCATCGAAAGGTCAGATCCCGATAGCCGCGCCTGGCCTCGATGTCGTCCCAGTGTTGGCGCCATTTCATCGTCTCGCTCTTCTCGGACTCGTCCACCCGCGGCCACATCGCCTCCCTACCGGTCTTGCCGACGATCTCTTCGGCGGGAACGCCGCCGATTTCCTCGAAGCGGTCGGAGATGAAGGTGAAGCGGAGGTCCGGCCCCATTTCCCACAGCCAGTCCGAGCTGGCGGCGGCGAAGTCCCTGAACCGTTGCTCGCTCTCGCGCGCCGCGGCCTTGGCGTCGCGCTCGCGGAAAATCAGGAAGATCACCCAACAGGCGAAGATCGCGACCCCGCCCAGAACGATCGTCATGGCGGTGCGCAGGGTCTCCAGCTTCTCCGCCTGTTCCGACAGGAGATCGATGGCAATCCTGTTGGAACGGGCGTACTGATCTCGAGCCTTGGCGTAGGCGTCCGCGATCCTTCGGTGCGCCAACCGAAAAACCACGTCCGAGGTCGGCCCATGGCCGGCGATGCCTTCCGTCAGCCAGCGCCGAACATCGGTGAGAGCCGGGCTCACCCTCGCGTGCATCGCCGAGGCATGGAGCAGGTTGTCGAAGGTGTAGGCTTCTCGAATCTCCATGAGCAGGGCGAACGTGATGTCGCGGCGTTCGAGCACGTCTCCGATGCGCTCCGGCGTCGGCTTCAGGCCGGCGGTCTCGACGGCCCTGAGCAGGTCCGACAGCGCCTGCACCATCCGGACGATATGGGCCTCTTCCTTTTCGATCCGGGCCGGCAGCCCCTCCTCGATGGACCGTACCGCGCGATGGGCGAAGACGCCGATGCCGATCACCACGGTCAGCGCGAGGACCACCATCAGCGGCACGGCACGGACGGCGCGGAAGGTCATTTCAGGACCCCCGCCTCGCGGTAGAACCGCTCGGCGCCCGGGTGCAGGGGAATGGTGATCCCCTCGAGGCTGTCCGACAGGCGGATGGACTTGCCCCTGGGATGCCCGCTGTCGAGCAGGCGGCGGGTCCTGGCGCTCCACAAAGCCTTGGTTACCTCGTAGATCAGCGCCTCGCCGCTGGCCTCGCCGACCACGAGCTGGGCGCCGACCTGAAGCGTCGGCGTCTCCGGAACCCCCCGGTAGGTGCCGGCCGGAATGACCCCCGCGGTGAGGAAACCGTATTTGCGCGTGATCGCGCGCTTCGCCGATTCACCGATCACCAGCAATCGGATGTCGACCTCCTCGGCGAGTTTGGCGATCGAACGGGTCGGATAGCCGGAGACGACGAACATGGCGTCCAGCGTGCCCTCCTTCAGCTTGGCGCGGGCGAGATCGGGCTTGATGTACTCCGGCTCGAGGTCGTCGCCACCGAGGGAATGGGCCAGCAGGATGAGTCGGGCGTCGACCAGGGTTCCCGATCCCGGTTCGTCGAGGGCCACTCTTTTGCCCTCCAGATCGCCGACCTCCGAGATGCCGGCATCGGCGCGGGCGACGATATGGACGCTCTCCGGATAGAGATTGGCGACGGCGCGCAGTCCGGAAAGTCTGCCCTTCGCCGCGAATATCTCGGTGCCGGAGTAGGCCCATTCGACCACGTCGGCCTGGGCCAGGCCCGCCTCCAGCTCGCCGGCGGCCACCCCCTCGACATTGGCCACCGAACCGTTGGATACCTGGGGAACGGCGATCAGACCGGCGACGCCGCATCCGTCGCTCGGCGCGCAGTCCTCACCCTTGCCGACGCCCGCGATCCCCTCGGCGATCAACGAGCCGATGGGAAAATAGGTTCCATCCACCCCGCCGGTCCCGATGCGAAAGAACTCCGGTGTCTGGGATTGAGCCGGCGGCGCCCCCGCGGCCGCAAGCAAAACCGCCCCGGCGCAGGCCCACGCCCGGACGCCGCCCCGGACGCCAGCGGCGAAGTCATTGGAAAGCGATTTACCCATCCCTGCCACCAGCCATACACGAAGGAAACCCCAGAAGGATGCCACAATCCCCAAATGGGGCAAGAAAAACAGCGCGACCGGCAATTCGCCGCCACCGGACCACCGCCCCGGCCGGATCGGGCAGGAGGGAGCCTCGCGGTCCCCTCCTCCCACACCACCTTGCGTACGGTTCCTTATACGGCGGTTCATGAAGCGCTGTTAAGAGCCCGTCAGGGCGGGACGGCAGACCGCCCAGGGTAAGACGCACGGCCTTCATTCCACATACTCGCCGCATCCACGCCCCCGTCCTCGCGGATGACTATCGGGCTTCGGGTCTCTTGGCCCCCTCGCCCGGATGTCGACGCCTTATACCAACGAGCATTGGTATTACACCCCCAAGCCGCCACTAGGCCACCACGGCCCGGTGAATGGCGCTTGCGCGCCGTGCGCCATGCCTGGCGCACCAAAAGAAAATGGCGGCCCGCGAGAGCCGCCATTCGAAAAGGAATAGACAGTAAAGATCAGGCCGCA
>JAUXFS010000094.1 GCA_030622775.1 Rhodospirillales bacterium
CTCTCCCCGGCGACCATGCCGTCAACATCGACCGAACCGTGGTCGGGTTCTTCCGTTCAACGGATTCGTAGCAAAGCCGGCTAGTGCCCGATCATCCATGGTCGGCTCGACCGATGGACATGGTATTTGCCGTGTTGATGATGGTCATGGCCGTGGCCATCTCCATGCCCATGCCCTCGTTTTTTCCCAACGCCATCGAGTTGCTTGCGCGTCATCACCTGGGGTTCGTGGGCGCTTTTCTCGTTGCGCTCATGGGCGATGCGGGTATTCCTGGCCAACACGGGCAGGAACGGGGCGGTGATGGCGCGTGGGGCGACTTCCCCGCATGTCGGGCAGTCGACATCGGTTCCCGATTCGCTCATCGATCGCCAGTCCCGGAACGATCCGCATTGGTCGCACTGATAGTCGTAAAGGGGCATGACAAATACCTCACAAGTTAGCTGCGATACGAGCACCGATCAGCACCGGTGGCAACCACCCGCCGGTGCTGAACGATCAAAACCGTAAGCTCCCTCTTCGAGCCGCGCCTGCGATGGCTATGGCCCGCCGACCCCGGGCATCGTTCCGGAGAGGAGCAAGTAACCCGGGATCCACCCGGTGTAGATGCCCTGGGCGCTGCAAAGTATTCCGGTTGTTCTGGTCAGTTGGCCCTTGCCCAGCGCGAGGATCAGGAAAAACAGGAACCACAGGACGCCCCACGACAACCAGCAGATGCCGAACCACACGTCCCAGGTGCCCGTCCCGCCTGCAAAGGTTTCGATGGTAACCGGTATGCAGGTGATGGCCACGAACAGGCAAAACCATCCCAAACCACGACCGTCGGCCCCGTTCCACCTGTTCCAGGCAACCCAATAGTAAGTGAAACTGAAAAGCAGAGTCAGTGCGGCCCCCTTGATCGAAGCCAGATCCGCTGCCGGCCCGAAGGCCAGAAACAACGCGACGAGAAGCGTCAGAGTGCCGACGAAAACATCGATGACGGTGATCTCACGGTCATCGACCTTTCCCAACAACCAGAGACCGTTCAGAAAGAGAACGGCTCCAACCCAAAACAGCGCCAATCCCAACAACATCGCCGATTCCTCCGTTTCTTGAGGTTTGCCCTACGCCGCCCGCTGGCGGCGCAAGCTCACCCTTCGGGAAAAGAAAAAGGAAGGACGGGGGATATGGTTTGGCCATACCCCCGTCCCTTTCTCCAATCAGCTTGCCACGGCTATGTCGGACGCGGGAACTTGCCGCGTTGGCCCTTGAGCGTTCGGATTAATATCGAAGTCGAAAATCGCGGTCGGGATCGCGACCGTGCAGCACGCATTGGGAATGTCGACGATGCCGCTGATCCGGCCTTCGACCGGCGCCGTGCCGAGGATGACGTAAGCCTGTGCCCCGGTGTAACCGAACTTCTTCAGGTACTCGACGGCATTGAGGCAGGCGCGCCGATAGGCCACATGGGCGTCCAGATAGTACTGTTCGCCGGTGTGCTCGTCCACCGAGATTCCCTCGAAAACGAGATACTCGGCGAAGTGAGGTTCGATCGGGCTCGGGCGGAAAATCGGATTGATGACGCCATACTTCTCGATACCGCCCTTGATGAGATCGACCCCGATGTCCAGGAACCCGGCCATCTCGATCGCCCCGCAGAAGGTGATCTCGCCGTCGCCCTGGGACCAGTGGATGTCGCCCATCGACAGACCGCCCCCGTTGACATAGACGGGGAAGTATATCTTCGACCCGCGCGACAGGTTCTTGATGTCGCAGTTGCCGCCGTGTTCCCGCGGAGGCACCGTTCGCCAAGCCTCCTTGGCGGCGGCCGCAGCAGCCGCTTCCGGCATCTGGCCCATGAGCGCCGTGTCGGCGTGCGGTGGCGCCAACAACGGTGGGACGCGATTGGGATCCGTGGCGAGAAGGGCCGCCTCCCGCTTGTTGGCCGTTTCCATCAGCTCCCTCGAGGGCAGGCAGCCGATCAGGCCGGGATGAATAATGCCCGCCCAGCGGACGCCCGGCACATGGCGTGAGGTTGTGTAGATCCCGTGGAAATCCCAGCACGCCTTGCGAGCTTCCGGGAAGTGCTCGACTAGAAAACCGCCCCCGTTCTCTCTTGCGAAAATCCCCGTAAAGCCCCAAGCCGACGCTGGCAACGCCCCGGCGTCGAGGATATCGACGACCATAAGGTCACCGGGTTCCGCGCCGTGGACTCCGAACGGGCCGCTCAGGTAATGGACCTTGGTGAGGTCGACGTCCCGGACATCGTTGGCGCTGTCATCATTTTTGATCTGGCCGCCCGTCCAATCGTAAGTTTCCACCCGGAACTCGTCCCCGGGGTTGTACCATTCGATCATCGGAATGTCAGGATGCCAGCGGTTGTGGGTCTTGATGTCCTGTTCTTCAGGCCACTTATTGAAATCAACGCTGAATGCTGTCTTCGCCATGAGATCCTCCCTTGACTGGCGTGGTCCCTATGACCCTATAACTCGCGGCGACGAAGCTTTCGCCGTGAACGCCGCGCTTTTACGTTGGTACTGGAAGCCGCGGTGCTTGGCCGACATCTGTTCCGGTCATTCGTTGATTTCTCGGATGCCTTCCTCCTACGCAGCACCGCCGCGACTCACTCTCGCTGTGAATAACTGTCCTAGCCTCGTTCTCGGAGATTGTCTTCACCCCCAGGGGTGATATCGTCGCACCGTCCCGCGGGCGCCGACTCAGTGGTGGTCGGTGCAGGTCCTGGCGTGCAGGCGGATGAGGTCGGCCTGGCTGTGGGTGTCGGTCTTGGCGTAAATCTGCTTCATTTGACTGCGTGCGGTGTTTCGGCTGATGCCGATCCGCAGCGCCGCTTCGGCGAGACCGCTTCCGTCCAGGATCAAGCGGGCCAGCCGCTCCTCGGCCGGAGTCAGACCATATAGGTTGGCGAACATGCACGCACCGCCGGTTCCTTCCTTCTCCGGATCCTTGGTGATGATCAGCGCCCCGCCGCGGGCGGATCTCATCGTCTCGGTCATGGCTCCGTTTACCGGAGAAATCAAAAGCATCAGCGGGTGGTTGCCGGAGGGCCGCGAGACCGCGAGGTGGCCTCCGGGAGTTCGGCCGACCCCAGCGGTCATGGTCGTGGCCTCGGTAATCATCCGCATAAGGTGTTGGTTCTCCGCCCGGGATGAGGCGGCAAGATGCCCCTGCCGGAGCAGGAGCCCGTCCTGTTCTTGCAGGAGATTTTCGGCCACATGATTGAGCACCATCGGGCGTCCGTCGCCGTCGACAATGAGTGTGGCGACGGACAGCCGATCGAGGAGGTCGAGGAACGACTCGTTCTCGGCGCGGTGGCGCAGGACCTGCCGGTGCAGTTGGAGTGCGCGTTCGACGTGGGGTACCAGGTGCGACAGAAACGGTTTGTCATCGACCCCGAACGGTTCGGTGTTCCGGGCGCGATTGATGGCGACGCATTCCAGATAGGGACCCGAGCGGGTGACCACCCCACAAATCCGCTGATAGCATTGCTGCGGTCTCAGATAGTCGTTGTAGAATTCGGTCCGTACGAGTTCCGTTTCCGGAACCAACTCATCGCCCACGTGCACCCGTCTCGGATCGTAGGCCCTTTGATCACGCAGCCAAGGGTTTCTGGCCCCGAAGTACTGGTCGTAGAGGACCTTGTAGCGGGGATCGAGACCGACATCGAAGCTGCGGGTGCCTTTCCCCGAGGAGAAGTCGTGGGTCAACAGACATCCGCCAACAGCCCCGTAGTGATCGCACAGCCGGCCAAGGAAATCCGACCAGCGGCGTTCGTCGTCCGCCGCCACGTACGCTAGGTCGATCATTTCGACGAGGGTATCCCCCCTGCCCAACGGCCTTTTCATTCTAGCGGTATCAGGGCTGCGCCCCACGGAAACGCCAACGCCGGTCTACCAGGGAAACGGTATCGTCTCCTTCTCCGAGTTTTTTGGCGCCCGTAAGACGCGTCCTGTTTCCTCCCTCCAAAGCCTCCCGGGGACCGATCTGATGAGCCGAAGTTGAATGTTTGCGGTCCCGGAAATTATTCTTGCGCCCGCGCAAATTACCGCACGGAACACGCCCCTATTTGGGTGTGTGTTGATTAGGTTAGACCTGAGGTCTGGGCTGTCAAGAGGCCTGAATTTTCGTAATAAAGAATATTGCAACTAAACATTGAGCCGGCAATGAAGGATATCTCGAATATTCGCGCTTCTCGTTGGATGACGCCACTACCAGATGCAAGGTCCGGGAAAAGCTATCGCCCGCAAGGCGAGGGCTGAACGCCCGGAGAAACTTCCGCGACCGTGAACTGGTTCACAGACTGGGACACCCATTCGGGGTAGCGTGGGTCATCGACAACCCAAAGAAACAAATGGGGGAGACGATGGCCCAGGCTCTACCACGCACCGCGCAAGGACCCAGACTCGTGACCCGCAACCAGCCGACGGAAACCCGCGGCTTTGCCGCCCGCCGGCGCAAACGGCGCGACCCGAAAGCGAACGACGGTTTCAGCGGCCTCGGCGACGCGGTGACGGTGCGCGAGGTAAACGCGCTGATCCACTACGCGTCCGAACGCGGCCTCGATCCCGGGGGCAAGGTCCTGGTCCCGCTCTACGAATCCGTCTGCCGGTTCGAGACGGCGGACAATCCGCAAGCCCGCCTCGACGCCGGCAAGGAGATGCTGCGGCACTACTCGGCGCTCGCCGGGATCACCTTCAAGGACAACGTCAACGGCCGCACCCTGCACGAGGCGCGGCGCGTCGGCCGCTACATGAGCAAGATCGTCGTTCTCGGCCTGGTTTCCCTGTTTCTCGGAGTCTTTACCGAGATCCTGCCGCTGGTCGCGGAAAGCCTCGCCGCCAGCGCCGACCCGTTCGCCCAGGCGCTGTTCGCGCTCAACGCCACCAACACGCTGATCTACCTCAACCCGTTCTTCTGGGGCGCGGTCGGATCGTGCGTGTTTTTGATGAAGCGGATGTCCGATCTGGCCGCCGCCGGCAGTTTCGACAGCCGCCGGCTGCAGGGCCACGGCGCCCGCATCTTCCTTGGCGCCGCCTTCGCCGGGATCGTCGTCAACGGCTTCGGGCTCCACGGCGTTCCGCAGGTTGCCGGCGCCACCTCCGAGATGATCAACCTGACCGGCGCCGGCGTCGCCTTCCTCTGCGGCCTCGGGGTCAAGGTCATCTACGGGGCGTTCGAGCGGTTCGTCGAAGCGGCGCACCAGCGGATCGTCGGCGCCGGCGCCCGGTAGGTTCGGCGAGGCGGCATCACCCCCGCTTGATCAGCCGAATCAGGAACAACAGCACCACCGCGCCGAAGACCGCGGTGAACAGCGAGCCGAACAGCCCGCCGGCGGTCATGCCGAAAAACCCCAGGATATGGCCGCCGATCAACGCGCCGACGACGCCGACGACCAGGTTGCCGATCAGCCCGAGCCCGCCGCCGCGCACCACGGCGCAGGCGATCCAGCCGGCGGCCAGGCCGACCAACAGAAACAACAGAAGCGCGGTCACATCCATGATTCTTCTTTCCGTCGGGGTTCTTCGAGTGTCTTCGGTCAGCCTGAAAGCTTCTGCCGCAGGAGCTGGTTGACCTGCTGGGGGTTGGCCTTGCCCTGGGTCGCCTTCATCACCTGACCGACGAACCAGCCGACCACCTTGGCGTTGCCGGCCTTGAACTGGGCGACCTGCTCGGGGCCGTCGGCGATCGCCTTGTCGACGGCGGCCTCGATGGCGCCGGTGTCGGTGATCTGCTTCAATCCCTTCTCGGCGACGATCGCCTCGGGATCGCCACCGGTCTCGGCGATGATCTCGAACACCTCCTTGGCGATCCGCCCGGAGATGGTGCCGTCGGCGATGAGGTCGAGCAGCTTGCCGAGATTTTCCGCCGAAATCGGCGAATCGGCGACGCTCAGACCCTTCTTGTTGAGCAGCGCGAACAGGTTGGTGATCACCCAGTTGGCAGCGGCGCGGCCGTCGCGGCCCTTGGCGACCCGCTCGAAGAACTCCGCCGCCTCCTTCTCCGCCACCAGCACCGCGGCGTCGTCGGCGGCGAGCCCGTAGTCGGCGATGAACCGCTGTTTGCGCTGGTCGGGGAGCTCGGGCAGCGACGCGCGGATACGCTCCACTTCGTCGGCCGTCAGCTTCAGCGGCAGCAGGTCGGGGTCGGGGAAATAGCGGTAGTCGTGGGCGAACTCCTTGGCGCGCATCGACCGGGTCTCGCCCTTCGCCGAATCGTAGAGGCGGGTTTCCTGCACCACCTCGCCGCCCGATTCGTAGACGCCGACCTGGCGTTCGGCCTCGTGCTCGATCGCCTGCATGACGAAGCGGACCGAGTTGACGTTCTTGACCTCGGCGCGGGTGCGCAGCTCGTTGTCGCCGACCGGGCGTACCGAGACGTTGACGTCGCAGCGCAGCGAGCCCTGCTCCATGTTGCCGTCGCAGGTGCCGAGATAGCGCATGATCGCGCGCAGCTTGCGCAGGTACGCCCCCGCCTCCTCCGGGCCGCGGATGTCCGGCTTGGAGACGATCTCCATCAGCGACACCCCGGAGCGGTTGAGGTCGATGAAGGTGCGCCTCGGGTCCTGGTCGTGGAGCGACTTGCCGGCATCCTGCTCCATGTGCAGGCGCTCGATGCCGATGTCCTTGGTGGTGCCGTCGGCGAGATCGACGGTGACGGTGCCCTCGCCGACCAGCGGGTGCTGGTACTGGGAGATCTGGTAGCCCGCCGGCAGGTCGGGGTAGAAGTAGTTCTTGCGCTCGAACACGCTCTCCAGGTTGATTTGCGCGTTGAGCCCGAGGCCGGTGCGCACCGCCTGCTCGACGCAGACGCCGTTGATCACCGGCAGCATCCCCGGAAACGCCGCGTCGACCAGCGACACCTGGCTGTTGGGCTCGGCGCCGAAGTCGGTGGCGGCGCCGGAGAACAGCTTGGCCCGGGAGATCACCTGGGC
>JAUXFS010000305.1 GCA_030622775.1 Rhodospirillales bacterium
CGATTTCCGAGACCGCCAGCGTCAATCTCGCGCTGATGGAAAGCGGCGGGGTATTGGCCGGAGTCCAGCAGGGCGCGGCTTCGGCGCAGGGGGCGCCGGGAGGCCGATACGGCGGAGTTTCGGGTGGGACGCTGGTCAGCGGCGCGCCGCGGATCGGTGCGGTCAATGCCGGCGTCTGGACCAACGGCCAGCCGGGTCCCAACGGGGTGTCGCTGCTCGGGCTCACCGATGCCGATGTCAACGTCGTGTCCCGCTTCGAAACCATGCGCGTGCTGCGCGATCAGGGCCTGGTGACGCCGGACGAGTATGCGATCCGCCGGCAGACCAATATCGGGGCGTTGCTGCCGCTGACCTCGCCGCCGCCGGCGGCGGGGCTCGACCGGCCGGTCCCCGGCACCCAGGAGATCGTCGGCCGGTTGAGGGCGATCGGACGGGCGCTGGAGATGCGGGCGTTGACCGTCAGCCAGCACACCGCCGAGCGGTCGATGATCGTCGACGCCCTGATGCCGGCGACGCCGCTGATGACGGCGCCGCCCGCGCCGCCGCCGCAGGGGCTGATGGAGGCGGCCGATGCGGTGCGCAAGCTCGAACAACTGCGTGACGCCGGCTACATCACCTCGGACGAATACGCCAGGGAACGGGCCGCCGTCGAACGAGCATTGGTACCGGCGCCGGTGGTTCCGACCGTCGCGGCCGCGGCTCCGTCCACCACCGCTTCGCCACCGACCCGGACGGCCGTCGGGGCGCCGGTGGCCCTGGGCGCTCCGCCGAACGGCGTGGCGGCGGCGGGTAACGCGATCGGCATCAGGCCCGCCGTCCATCTCGCCTCCTATCGGTCGCGGAAAGAAGCGGGGCGGGGCTGGACGCAGATCAGGAGGGCCTATCAACAGCTTTTGGACGGCCTCGACGCCGAGATCACCCAGGTCGACCTTGGGCCCGGCCGCGGGCTGTACTTCCGGCTCAACGCCGGACCGATGGAGAGCGAGTCCGCGGCCGCCAACCTGTGCCGGGAACTCAAGCGGCGTCATCAGTATTGCGCGCCGACCCTGCTCGAGGCCGGCTAGCCACCTGCGGCGGCGCTAGCCTCCGAGCTGAATCACCTTTTCGTCGGCCAGGACGCGGATGGCGTCGTCGTCGTAGCCGAGGATCTCGCGCATGATCGCCGCCGTATGCTGGCCCAGGTTGGGAGCCGGTTCCGCCGGAAGCTCCGGCGCCTCCGACAGGTGTGGAACGGTGCGGGCGAAGCGGTGGGTGCCGATCTCCGGATCGGTCACCGGCATCAGCATTCCGCGCGCCGCGACTTGCGGGTCCTCGAACACGTCCTCGGCGGTATAGACCGGGCCGGTGGGCACCCCGGCGGCGTTGAATGCGTCGACGGCTTCGGCCCGGGTCCGCTCGGCAAGCCATTTCTCGATGATCGGCGCCAGGAACGCTTCGTTGGCCGCGCGGGCGGTGCCGGATCTGCTCCGTTCGTCGTCGATCAGGTCTTCGCGCCCGATGGCGGCGCACAGGTTCTTCCAGATGATGTCGTCGGGGACGTTGAGCGCGACGTAGCCGTCCCGGCAGAGGAACGCGCCGCGCGGGTAGAGGACCGTGTGCTCACCCCGGTTGGTCGGCTGGCGGGCGACCGAATACAGCGTCACCATCCGCTCGTTGAGCGCCAGCATGTTGTCGAACAGGGCCGAATCCACCAGTTGGCCGACACCGGTGCGCTCGCGCATGAACAGCGCCTGCATGATCCCCCAGGCGGTGACCATCCCGGAGTGGATGTCGGCTAGGCCGTAGATGGTCCACGACGGCGGCTTGTCCTTGAACCCCACCGCGTTCATGATTCCGCTCATCGCCTCGGCGACGATGTCGAAGGCCGGGCGATTGCCGTAGGGGCCCTCGTATCCGGGCATCCGGCCGAAGCCGGAGATCGCCGCGTAGACGAGACGGGGGTTGAGCGCGTGCATCGCCTGCCATCCGAGTTCCAGCTTATCCATCGAACCGGGACGGGAGTTTTCCACCACCACGTCGGCCCCGGCGACCAGCCGGCGATAGATCTCCGCGCCCTTGGGATGCTGGACGTTGAGGGCGAAACTCTTCTTGTTCCGGTTGTAGGACATGAAACCGCCGGCCTTGCGCTTTCCGTCTTTTTCGACGAACGGCGGGATCGAGCGGCGGGCATCGCCGCGGCCGGGTCGCTCGACCTTGATCACCTCGGCGCCGGCGTCGGCCAGCAGCATGGTGCAGTACGGCGCCGCCATGTACTGCTCCATGCCGATGACGCGAATGCCGCTCAGGGGTCGGTCCATGGTTCGTCCCTCCGTCGTCACAATGGGTCAATATCAATGCAGGTTGGTATTACTCACCGATGTATTCGACCAGCGTCGACACCCCCATGCCGACACCGACGCACAGGGTCGCCAGCCCGTAGTACGGCGCCTTCTCGGTGGCGGCGCGGCGTTTCATTTCGTGGAGCAGGGTCACCAGGATGCGGGCGCCCGAGCAGCCGGTCGGGTGGCCCAGCGCGATCGCCCCGCCGTTGACGTTGGTCTTCCCGGGATCGAGGTCGAGACGCCGCATGCAACCCAGTGCCTGGGCGGCGAACGCCTCGTTCAGCTCGACCAGGCCGACATCGCCGAGGGTCAGGCCGAGCCGGCGGAGCAGCTTCTCCGTCGCCGGGACCGGACCGTAACCCATGACACCGGGGTCGACGCCCGCCGAGGCCGAGCCGATCCATCGCGCCATCGGCTTGAGCCCCAGCGAGCGGGCTTTCTCGCCGCTCATCAGCAACAGCGCCGCCGCGCCGTCGTTGATGCCGCTGGAATTGCCGGCGGTGACGGTGCCGCCCTTGCGGAACGCCGGAGACAGCTTGGCCAGTTTCTCCATGGTCAGCGCCAGGTCGTAGTTTGCGTTGGTCCGGGTGTAGCGGGGATGCTCGTCGGTATCGACGAGCAACGGTTCGCCCTTGCGCTGCGGCACCGGGACGGGGGCGATCTCGTCCGTGAAACGCCCGCCGTTGATGGCGGCGACGGCGCGGCGATGGCTCTCGAGGGCGAACGCATCCTGATCCCGGCGGCTGATCTGCATCTCCTCGGCGATGTTCTCGGCGGTCTCGCCCAGGCTGACGATCGGGTACAGCGCGTTCATTCTCGGGTTCTCGAACCGCCAGCCGACGGTGGTATCGAACATCTTGGGATGGCCGTGGGCGGGCACCTTCTCCGGTTTGGGCATCGCCCACGGGGCGCGGCTCATCGACTCGATGCCGCTGCCGATGCAGACGTCGGCGTCGCCGGCGATGATCGTGTGGGCGGCTTCGTTGACCGCCGACAGCGCCGACGCGCAGTTGCGGTTTATGGTGACGCCCGGAACCTCGACCGGAAACCCGGCGAGCAGCGTCGCCATGCGGGCGACATCGCGGTTGTCTTCGCCGCCCTGGTTGCCGCAGCCGGCATAGGCCTCGTCGATCAACGCCGGGTCGACGCCGGTGCGCTCGATCAGCGCCTTGTAGGCGTGGGCCAACAGGTCGTCCGGGCGAACTTTCGACAACCCCCCGCCGTAACGGCCGATCGGGGTCCGCACCCCATCAATGATCACCACTTCGCGCACCGTCGTTTCCTCCCTCGTTCGTCGCAACGTCGACTATAGGCCGAGTTTGCGGGAATGAGAACGGCTGGTGGCGACGATGATCGTCACGGCCGCGGGCCACGATCGCGGGCCACGATCGGGGGGGCGACCGGGTGGGCGAAAAAATGGCTTTTCGCACCCTTGTTTGTTGGATCAATCGTTGCTATGTTTGCTGTCTGCAGCGGGCGGAGGGTCTTCCGCCCCTGCCAGTCCATCGTTAACAGATGGTGGTGGGGCGCTTTCCGGGTAAGAGCTTGGAGAGGGTGCTGCGTGCTCTTTGACATTGTGGAATTGGAAGGGATGCGTAGGCGGCGGTTGGTTGTTTACGATTGATCTGTTGTTTGTGCATCCGTTTTGAG
>JAUXFS010000072.1 GCA_030622775.1 Rhodospirillales bacterium
CCTCACCCCAGCACCGAGAAGCTGCTCTCCTGGTTGACTTCGCGGCGGCGGGAATAGAAGCCGAGGTCGATGTCGAGGCCGGTGTGTTCGAGATGGAAGCGGACCGGGTCGGCGTCGTGGTCGTGGCCGGCCTCGCAGCGGGCGATCAGCTCGGCCATCAGCGCGCCGGCGACCGGCGCGTTCTTGAACTGATTGCCGCTGGTGCCGATCGCCATGTAGAAGCCGGGGACCGCCGAGCGGTCGTAGATCGGGATCCAGTCGTCGGTGACGTCGTAGAGGTCGACCACGCCCTTGAGGCTGTTGGGGATGCCGAGGGCGGGGATCCGCTGGGCCAAGCGCATCACCTGGGTCTCGGCCTGCTTGGAGAAGCTCTGGTTGTAGTCGTCGGGATCGACCCATTCGCGTTCGTCGCATTCGGGGTCCTCGCTGCCGGCGAGGATGTGATCGCCGATCTCGGGACGGGCGTAGACGCCGATGTCGCTGTCCGAGGCGACGAACGGAAAGGCGCCGCCCGGTGGCGCCGGAACGTGGACAACCTCCTGGCGCAGCGCCCGGGTGGTAATCGTCATGTCGGTGTCGGCCCCGGCCATGGCGTTGACGATCGCCGAGTGCGGCCCGGCGACGTTGACGACCACCGGCGCGTCGATCTCGTCGCCGTCCGCCAGCGTCACCCCGGCGACGCGGCCGCCGTCCTTGCGGATCGCGGCGACGGTTGCGTTGAAGCGGAATGCCGCGCCAGCGGCCTCGGCGGCGCGCTGCAGGTTGTGGGTGGCCAGTTGCGGATCCGAGATGTAGCCGGCGGTGGGAAAAAACACGCCGCCGGTGAGCTCGGAGCCGTCGCTCTCGCCGAAGCCGGGATCGTCGGGCAGCCGCACCGGGCCATATTGGTGGGTGTCGTAGAAGGGATAGGCCTGCTTGATCCGCGCCGGGTCCCACTCCTCGTAGGGGATGCGCAGCGCGTCCATGTTGGCGAGCATCCCGCGGAGATTGCCGTTCTTCTCGGTCTTCATGATCAGGCAGCCGCAGTCCTGAAACAGGGCGAAACCGCGCTCGTCCTCGACGCCGAGGTAACCGGCCCAGTCCTTCCAGTAGAAATAGCCCTCGTAGGCGAGCGCGGCGCCGTCGAACGTCGAGTAGTGGGTGCGGATGATCGCGCACGAGTTGCTGGTCGAGCCGTAGCCGGCCGCCGGAAGCTTGTCGACGTTCAACGTCTTCCAGCCCTTTCGTGACAGTTCCAGAGCCAGCGCCGCCCCGATGATCCCGGCGCCGATGATGACCGCGTCGTACCTGTTGTCGCCCATGATGATTCCGTCCGATGTCCGTTCCGCCCCATCGAAAGCGCTGGGCGCCGGGAAATCAACAAGTTTGACGCCCGCCCGGCATTGTCAAGCCGCCGCGGATTCGATCCCTCACAGATCCTTGCACAGCCGCAGGGCGTCGTAGAGGGCGGCGTGGATGTTGCGGCCGGCAACGGCGTCGCCGATGCGGAACAGGCGATAGCGTCCCGCCGGATTGGTGGCGAGGGTCTGCGGCCGGCCGGCGAGCAGCGCCGGGATGTCGACCTCGCCGCGATTGACCGAGCCGTCCTTGAGCGCGAAGTAGAGATCGTCGAGGGCGAGGGTACCGTGCTCCACCACCACCTGATCGACGACGCGCTCCTCGGTGGTGCGCGCATACTCGTTATAGAGGACCGCGACCCGTTTGTTGCCTTGTCTGCGAACCGCGGTCAGCCGCGCGTTCAGGGTCACGTCGACGCCGTGCTCGGCGAACGCCTTGAAGTAGACCGGATAGTTGGTGCCGCCGATCTCCGGCGCGACGACCCGCTCCGGGGTGACGAACCGCAGCCGCGCGCCGGCGGTGGCGATCGCTTCCGCCGCCATCATCCCCGGATGGGCGCCGTTGTCGTCGAACAGCAGAACCTCGCCGCCCGGCTTGACGTCGCCGGAGAGAATGTCCCAGCCGGTGACGACGAGATCCTCTCCTTCCTCCAGGAACGAGGTGTCGGGCAGGCCGCCGGTGGCGACGATCACCACGTCGGGATTCTCCGCCAGGACCTCGTCGGCCTCGGCGTAGGTGTTGAACCGCGGGACGACACCCAAAGCGGCGCATTGCTCGACGCGCCAGTCGACGATGCCGAGGATCTCGCGCCGGCGCCGCATCCGCGCGGCGAGCCGCACCTGCCCACCGGCCTCGGCGGCGGCCTCGAACAGCACCACCCGGTGGCCGCGAGCCGCCGACACCCGCGCCGCTTCCAGCCCGGCCGGGCCGGCGCCGACGACGACCACCGTTTTCGCCGGCCCGTCGGCGGGCGGGATCGCATGGGGCATCGTCGCCTCGCGGCCGGTCGCCGGATTATGGATGCACAACGCCTCGCCGCCCTCGTAGATGCGGTCGATGCAGTAGCCGGCGCCGACGCAGGGCCGGATCTCGTCCTCGCGGCCCTCGGCGATCTTGCGGGCGATATGGGGATCGGCGAAATGGGCGCGGGTCATTCCGACCATGTCGACCAGGCCCGACGCCACCGCATGGCGCGCCGTCGCCACGTCGTTGATGCGGGCGGCATGGAACACCGGTGCCGCCAGCGCCGCCCGGACCTCGCCGGCGAAGTCGAGGTGGGGCGCCGACGGCGTTCCCATGTTGGGGATCACGTGGCTGAGCGCCTCGTCGGTGTCGATGTGGCCGCGGATGACGTTGAAGAAGTCGAGCTTGCCGGTCGCCGCCAGCCGCCGGGCGATCGCCAGCCCCTCCTGCCGGCTCAGACCCTTGTCCCAGGCCTCGTCCGCCACCATGCGGATGCCGACGATGTAGTCGGGGCCGACCGCGGCGCGGATGGCGTCGATCACCTCGAGGGTCGCCCGCATCCGATTGTCCAGCGAGCCGCCGTAGGCGTCGGTCCGCCGGTTGGTCGCCGGCGACCAGAAGCCATCGAGGAAGTGGCCGTAGGCCTCGATCTCGACCCCGTCGAGGCCGGCCTCCTTGCAGCGGGCGGCGGCGGCGGCGTAGGCGCGGACGATCCGGGCGATGTCCCAGTCCTCGGCCTCCTTGGGAAACGACCGGTGGGCCGGCTCGCGGATCGGCGACGCGGCGACCAACGGCAGCCAGTCGGCCTTGTTCCAGTATGTTCGGCGGCCGAGATGGGTGATCTGGCACATCACCGCCGCGCCATGGCCGTGGCAGGCGTCGGCCAACTCCCGCAGCCACGGAACGATCTCGTCCTTGTAGATATGGAGGTTGCCGAACGCCGGCGGCGAATCCTCGGAGACGATCGCCGAGCCGCTGGCCACCGTCAGCGCGATCCCGCCCTTCGCCTTCTCCTCGTGATAGAGCCGGTAGCGTTGCTTCGGCAGACCATCCTCGGAGTACGCCGGCTCGTGGGCGGTCGACATGATCCTGTTGCGAAGGGTCAGGTGACGGAGCCGGAACGGCTGCAACAGGGGATCGTTGGAACCCATCGGCACGGCCCCCTCTAGTACCGCGCGTCGGTCAGCGCAACGACAACGGCCAGCCGCCACGACATCCGGTCGCTGGTGTTCGGCGGCATGGGTTGTCCCTTTACTTTCGATCCTCGGCAGCCCGAGCAATCCGTTCCCGAAGGACTTCCGAGTAGGGTCGCGCAATCGCTAGCTGGCCGCTTGCCCGGTAGCTAGCTTGAACCACTTTTCACCCTTCCCGGAAACCCTTGCGGGATCGGGAGCTAATTCACCTCATATGCCGAGGAATCGGTCACAACCGAGAGAATTTTCCCTTTGACGGCATCAACGGAGAAGCCGGCATCCTGATATTCCTTGTAGAGCTTGAAATCCGAAATCCGCGTCAAGACGAACCACGCCAGCTTCGCGGCTTCGGGTGATTCAGGATCGATGCCCAAGTCCTTTGCCACCATCCGGATCCAATTGTGGGCGGATTTCCCGGCCACGTAATGTGAGAAAGACCAGCTGCCATCCGAATAGTTGGACAAGAACCATTCAACCTGGCGCTGATCCAGATTTAACTGCGGCGCATCGGTTTCGGCATATTTCGCCGCTTCCACCATGGCCGGGTTGAAGCCTTGTCCCTTACCGTCCTTGTCGATGATTTCTACATCCCATTGCGGATCGAAATGGGCCGATGCAGCGCCAAACAGCAATTTCTCGGGCGCGTTGCGCTTCAGCATCTCGGAATAAACAACGGCGCCGTGTTCGCCCATCCAGCCCCATTTGGCAATTCTGTCTTTTCCGCCCCATGATTTCGGGAACCAGTCGGGCTTCTTAACCTTTCCAGTGCTCTCGTCCCAATTGTACCAGACCTTGCTCCAGTCATGCAGAGCCAACTCCGCGATGATCAGGTCGCGATCTGTCGTGCGGATGCCGTGCACGTTCTGGAACGTGTCCATCCACCCCAATGCTATTTCGATATTCTCCAGCAAATGCACGGCAAGACCGCCCGGATAGTGATGATGGCCCGGACCGCCGGTCGCAGGCGTCGTACGAAGGGCGTCAGGCGCTGCCTCGCCGTTGAAAACGGTTGATTTCGGATTGGTGTACATGTCGAGGACAAAGGTGCGCAATTCCTCGTCCTCAATGGAGTTCATATAGCCCATGAGGCGGTCGTAGGCAGCGGACGTCCATGCTCCGCTTTTCGCCATTTCCGTTGGGCTCATGGCCAGTATCTGGTCAATACGGGATTGAGGAACTTCCGCAGCCATGACGGCTGGCGCGTAGCTGCCAAAGAAAAACAAGGCTATCGGTAGAAGCGCTTTGCGTACCATCTCTTCCTCCCAGAATTATTGTTTCCAATGCGTCCACGTTGGTCGTTTTGCCGCTCGGATTTGAAGAAGTCCGCACCTTCCTTGAACGGAAGCCTCCCGGATGCGGCTCTCAAGTGACTACTTTATGGCTCCTGGGGACGTTTTCAACACCCTTGCCATCATTTGCCGATAACAAACCGAGTGACCTCGGAAGGCCTTCGTATGGGTGCCCTATGTCAGAGCCAGACCGCTAGTACCACGAGTCGGGCATCGCCGACTTCTTCCTGGCGATGAACTCCCTGAGCGCCTCATCGATTCCTTCGTCGAGGGGCGGCGACTCGACCGCCGCCAGCACCTGCTTCCAGCGTTGGTGGGCGCGGGCCTCGGCATCGTGTCCGCCGGCGTCGCGCCATTGCTCGAAGCTGTCGTTGTCGGCGAGCTCGGGGGTATGGAACGCCGTCTCGTAGTTGGCCATGGTGTGGGCGCAGCCGAAGAAATGCTGGCCGGGGCCGACCTCGCGGAAGCCGTCGAGGGCGAAGCCGTTGTCGTCCAGGTTCACCCCGCCCATGAACACGTGCATCATCCCCAGGTGGTCGGCGTCGAGCATGAACTTCTCGTAGCCCATGACCAGGCCGCCCTCCAGCCATCCTGCCGCATGCAGGATGAAGTTGGCGCCGGCGAGCAGCGCCGGCATCAGCGCGTCGGCGCTCTCCTGCGCCGCCTGGGCGTCGGCGACCTTGGACGCGGTCAGCGACCCACCGCAGCGCATCGGTACGCCGAGCCGGCGCGCCAGCTGGCCGACGACCAGCGACGCCAGCGCCGGCTCGGGCATGCCGAAGGTGGGCGCGCCGGAACGCAACGACATCGACGACAGAAAGCTGCCGTAGATCGCCGGCGCGCCCGGCCGCACCAGTTGGGTCAGCGCCACCCCGACCATCGCCTCGGCGTGGGACTGGGCGATGGCGCCGGCGGTGGTCACCGGTCCCATGGCGCCGCCGAGGATGAACGGCACCACCACCGTGCACTGGTTGGCGCCGGCGTAGGCCCTGAGCGCGCCGGACATCGCCGCGTCGAACACCAGCGGCGAGTTGGTGTTGATGTTGCCGAGGATCACGCAGTTCTCGTCGACGAAGCGCTCGCCGAACACGATGCGGCACATGGCGATCGAATCCTCGGCGCGCTCGGGCGCGGTGACCGAGCCGATGAACGGCTTGTCCGAGCACCGGATGTGGGCGTAGACCATGTCCAGGTGGCGCTTGTTGACCGGAAGATCGACCGGCTCGCAGATGGTGCCGCCGGAATGGTGCAGCCACGGCGACGCGTAGGCCAACCTGACGAAGTTGCGGAAATCCTCGATCGAGGCGTAGCGCCGGCCGCCTTCGCGGTCGCGGACGAACGGCGAGCCGTAGGCCGGCGCGAACACGGTGTGCGGCCCGCCGATCTCGACCGAGCGGGCGGGGTTGCGGGCGTGCTGGGTGAACCGGGCGGGCGTCGTCGCGATCAGTGATCGCACCAGCCCGCGTTCGAAGCGGACGCGCGGCCCCTCGACATCGGCCCCCGCCGCCTCGAACAGCCTCAGCGCCTCGTCGTCGCCGCGGAACTCGACGCCGATCTCCTGGAGGATCGTCTCGGCGTGGGTCTCGATCCGGTCCAGCCCCTCCTCGCCGAGGATCTCGTAGAACGGGATCGCCCGGGTGATGAACGCCGGCGCCTGTCCCTTGACCTCGCTCCGCCGCGACCGGCGCCCCTCCCGTCCGGCCCGCCCGCCGCGCTTCCTGCCCGTCCCCTCGTCCATCGCGCGCCTCCCGTGGGGACCTTCAGCCGCCCCGTATCGGATGGATCAGCGGCGCAGTGTACGCCGACGCGCCCGATTTCGAGGTACGGCAATTTCACGGACCGGCAATTTTTGCCCTCCGGAGCTCGGAGTCCATCGACTTTGACGTAGACCAAAAAAGATCTATATTCAGGTCTTAATTTGGTATGAGGCCGCCATGAAGCTCTCCGATCGGGTCAAATCCATCAGCTATCTCAAGGCCCATGCCCCCGAGGTGATCCGCGGTCTTGCCGAATGCCGGGAACCGATGATCATCACCCTGCACGGCGAGGCGAAAGCGGTTCTTCAGGACATCGCCAGTTACGAGCAGACACAGGAGACGTTGGCCTTGCTCAAGATCCTCGCGCTCGCCAACAAGAGCGTGGAGGCTGGCAAGGTGCGTCCCGTCGGCGAGGCTTTCGCCGACATCCGCAAACGCGTCAAGGACTGATCCTCCCCATGCCGTTCGAGGTCTTCCTCGCCGAAGATGCCGAGTGGGACATCGAGGACATTTACCGGTACATCGCCGAGCACGACGCAATCGAAAACGCCAGCCGCGTCGTCGACGCTCTGGAACAACTTTGCGCCAAATTCACCGAGTTCCCGGAGAGAGGCAACGTCCCGAAGGAGTTGCGAGGACTGGGCATCACCGAATACCGCGAGGTCTCTTGCAAACCCCATCGCATCGTTTGCCGCGTCTTCGAGGGTCGTGTGGTGATCTACTGCGTCGTTGACGGTCGCTGGGACATGCAAAGCTTTTTGCAACGACGCCTTCTGGGGCCTGTTGACAGATGGTAGGATCGGCTTGTCGCCGGGAGGGATTCGGAGCCTACCGGCCCATGGCGGGCAGCACCAGTTGCTCGATCCAGTTGCGGACCTCGACCTGGCGGATGTCCTCGTCGAGGACGTCCTCGTCGATGCCGAGCAGCCAGGACAGGTCCTTGCGCCCCGGATCCAGGTGC
>JAUXFS010000501.1 GCA_030622775.1 Rhodospirillales bacterium
CGCATCGGCGCGGACTAAAACCGTGAAACGAGGATCGAGGGCACCGTGGATCAGCATCTGAACGTCATCGAACGGGAAACCGCGGCGCCCGAGGCTCGTCCGCTGAACGGCAACGAGGCTATCGCCCAGGGCGCGTGGGAAGCCGGCGTGCGGGTGGCCGCGGCCTACCCGGGTACGCCGAGCACCGAGATCCTCGAGACCATCGCCAGGTATCCGGCCGAGGACCTGCACGCCCAGTGGTCGACCAACGAAAAAGTCTCGCTGGACGTGGTGATCGGCGCCTCGTTCGCCGGTGTGCGGGCGTTGTCGGCGATGAAGCACGTCGGCCTCAACGTCGCCGCCGACGCGCTGATGTCGCTGACCTACATCGGCGTCAACGGCGGCCTGGTCATCGTTGTCTGTGATGATCCGGGAATCCACAGTTCGCAGAACGAGCAGGACACCCGGTTGTTTTGCCGCCTCGCCCAGGTTCCCTGTCTGGAGCCCTCGGACGCCCAGGAGGCCCTCGATTTCACCCGTCTGGCGTTCGACATCAGCGAGGAGTTCGACACCCCGGTAATCGTCCGCAGCACCACCCGGCTGTCGCATACCCGGAGCCCGGTGGCGACCGGCCCGCGCCGCGAGGCATCCTCCCGGGGCTTCATCGAGAACACCGCCAAGAACGTGATGATGCCGAACAATGCGCGGACGCGCCATCCGCTGCTGATCGAGCGGGAAACCAAGCTGCGCGCCTACTTCGACACCGCCGAGATCACCCACTGGGATCGCGGCGACACCAAGATCGGCGTGATCACCGCCAGCACCGCCTACACCTACGTCAAGGAGGTGTTGCCCGAGGCCAGCGTCCTCAAGCTGGCGGCGTCCTACCCCCTCCCCGACCGGCTCATCGCCGAGTTCTGCGAGTCCGTCGAGCGGGTGTTCGTGGTCGAGGAACTGGAGCCGGTGATCGAGACCGAGATCCGGGCGATGGGCATCCGCGCCGAGGGCAAGGCCTTCTTCCCGCGGGTCGGCGAACTGTCCCCCGAATTGGTGCGCGAGGGCTTCGAGCAGGCGCAGGTTTTGCCGCCCGCCCCGAACAGGGAGCAGTGGAAGATCACCCCGACGGTCCGGCCGCCGGTATTGTGTCCCGGCTGTCCGCACACCACCAGCTACATGGCGTTGAGGGCGCTGGACGCCCGGGTCGCCGGGGATATCGGCTGCTACACCCTGGCGACGGTCGAGCCGCTGCGCTCCATCGATACCTGCGTGTCGATGGGATCGAGCATCGCCAACGCCGTCGGCATGGCCAAGGCGAGGGGCATGGCCAAGGCGAGGGACATGGCCGAGGCGGGGGACGAAAGCAAGCCGATCATCGCCACCGTCGGCGACTCCACCTTCCTCCACTCCGGCATCCCGCCGCTGATCGACGCGGTCTACAACAAGGCCAACATCACCGTCATCCTTCTCGACAATCACGTCACCGCGATGACCGGCGGCCAGGATCATCCCGGCACCGGCCGCACGCTGCGCGGCGAGGAAACCCACAAGGTCGACTACGAGGAGCTGATCAAGGCGATCGGGGTCAAGTGGGTGAGGAAGGTCGATTCCTACGACGTGCCGGCGATGTACCAGTCGTTCCGCGAGGCGGTGGACTACAAGGGCGTCTCGGTGGTCATCTCCGACCGCCCCTGCGTGCTCGATCCGATGAAGATCCGCGGCCCGGCGTTCCAGGTGCGGCTGGATGGCTGCACCGGCTGTCAGATGTGCATGAACCTGGGTTGCCCGTCGATCACCTGGAGCAACGAGATGATCGACGGCCACCACAAGGTCAAGATCGATTCCGCCACCTGCATCGGCTGCACCCTCTGCGTCCAGATCTGTCCGAGCGACTGCATCCGGCCGACCGTTCAGTGAGGGCGGCGAGTTCGTATATGAAGGCCCGCCGATGAACGTCATCAACGATCCCGCGACGCCGACCAACGTACTGATCGTCGGCGTCGGCGGCCAGGGCGTGATCATGGTCTCCAAGGTCCTCGCCCGGCTCTGCCAGGTGAAGGGGTTCCAGGTCAAGCAGAGCGAAGTCCATGGCATGGCCAAGCGCGGCGGCGGCGTATTCAGCCACGTCCGTTTCGGCAAGCAGGTGTGGTCGCCAACCATCCCCGCCGGCGAGGCCGACATCCTGGTGGCGTTGGAATGGGCGGAGGGGCTGCGCTGGCTCAACCATCTGAAGCGCGACCGGGGAACCTTCATCGCCGACACCCAGCAGATCGTGCCGCCGATCGCGTGCAGGAACCGCAAGTCGGGCGCGCCCATGGCCTACTCCCCGGAGACCCCGACGGAGATCATCGAGATGGTCGGCAACGGCTTCGCCCTCGACGCGACGCGGATGGCCGCCGAGTTGGGCAATGCGCGGGCGGCCAACACCATTCTCCTCGGCGCCCTCTCGACCGCGCTGGAGTTTACCACCGAGGACTGGCTCCGGGTGCTCGACGAGTTCGTCCCGCCGAAGACGATCGAGATCAACCGCCAGGCTTTCGTCCGGGGTCGGGAGTGGATCGAAACCGCCGAGCATTCGCTGCCGGAGGCGCCGGTGCAGCCGGTCGCCGCCTTCCCGGTCAGCGGCTCCGAGACCTTCGATCACAACTGGCTGGAAATCACCGAGGCCTGGTGCAAGGGCTGCGACATCTGCGTCAAGATGTGCCCAGAGCGGTGTCTCAAACTCAACACCCGCGGGATCGTCGAGCTCGAGGATCCGGCGGCGTGCACGGGATGTCGCC
>JAUXFS010000058.1 GCA_030622775.1 Rhodospirillales bacterium
ACAGCGAGCGGCTTCAAAGGCTGCGGCTGATCCGCAGCGAGAACGTTGGGCCGATCACTTATTACGCCGCGATCGAACGCTTCGGATCGGCGGCGGCGGCGCTCGCGGCCCTGCCCGAACTGGCCCGGCGCGGCGGGCGGGCGAAGGCGGTCAAGGTGTGTCCACGGGCCGACGCGGAACGGGAAATCGAAGCGCTGGAAGCCGCCGGCGCCCGGCTGATCGCCCGCGGCGAGCCGGACTATCCGCCGATGCTGGCCGAAATCGACGCCGCGCCGCCGTTGGTCAGCGTGCTCGGCGATCCGCGGATTCTTGGCCGGCGCACGATCGCCGTGGTCGGCAGCCGCAATGCGTCGCTGAGCGGCCGGCGCTTCGCCCGGAATATTTCCGCCGAGCTGGGCGCCGCCGGGTTTGTCGTGGTTTCCGGGATGGCCCGCGGCATCGACACCGCCGCTCACCGGGGCGCCCTCGAAACGGGGACGGTCGCGGTGGTCGCCGGCGGCATCGACGTCATCTACCCGAAGGAGAACGCCGGTCTTTACGCCGAGATCGCCGCCGGCGGGGCGATCCTTTCCGAGGTGCCGCCCGGCGTCCATCCGCAGGCGCGCCATTTCCCCCGCCGCAACCGGCTGATCTCCGGCCTCGCCCTGGGTGTGGTCGTGGTCGAGGCCGGGCTGCACTCGGGCTCGCTGATCACCGCCCGGATGGCGCTCGAACAGGGACGCGAGGTCTTCGCCGTCCCCGGCTCGCCGCTGGACCCCCGGGCTCGCGGCGCCAACCACCTGATCCGCCAGGGCGCCGCGTTGACGGAAACGGCGGAGGACGTGTTCGATGTTGTCGACGGAGGGATCGAACGCCCGGCGGACGCGGCCTCCCGGCTGGCGGTGGAGGCGCCGCCACCGTCCGTGCCCGGCGATGCGGAGGTGGAATCGGCACGCCGGATGATCGCCGAGTCCCTTTCCCCCACACCGGTGACGGTTGACGAAATCATCCGTACCTGCCAATTGTCCCCGGCCGTGGTCGCCACGGTCCTGCTGGAATGGGAACTGGCGGGCCGGCTGGAGAGGCATCCCGGAAACAAAGTTTCACTGATCGCAACACGTTAGAATCTATGAACGTCGTCGTCGTCGAGTCTCCGGCCAAGGCCAAGACCATCAACAAGTACCTGGGCTCGGGCTACAAGGTGCTGGCCAGCTACGGCCACGTCCGCGACCTGCCGGCGAAGGACGGTTCGGTGCGCCCCGACGCCGACTTCGCCATGGACTGGGAGGTCGACCCCAAGGCCCGCAAGCACATCAAGGAGATCGCGGACGCCGTCCGCGGCGCCGAGCACCTCTATCTTGCCACCGACCCCGACCGGGAAGGCGAGGCGATTTCCTGGCACGTGGCCGAAATCCTGGGACAGGGCAGGGCGCTCAAGGGCGTCGACGTCAAGCGCGTGGTGTTCAACGAGATTACCAAGACCGCCATTCTCGACGCTTTCACCCGTCCCCGCGAGTTGGACCGCGAGCTGATCGATGCCTATCTGGCGCGCCGGGCGCTCGACTATCTGGTCGGCTTCACCCTGTCGCCGGTGTTGTGGCGCAAGCTGCCCGGCAGCCGATCCGCCGGGCGGGTGCAATCGGTCGCGTTGAGGTTGGTCTGCGAGCGCGAATCCGAGATCGAGATCTTTGATTCCAAGGAGTACTGGTCGGTCAAGGGGGTGTTCCGCAACGCCGGCGGCGATAAGGTCGCCGCGGCGCTCACCCACCTCGACGGCCGCAAACTCGCCAAGATGGACCTGTCGAACGAAGCGGCGGCGCGGGCGGCGGTTCGGGCCGTCGAAACGCGCCCGTTCGCCGTCGCCAAGGTCGAACGCAAACAGACGCGGCGCCACCCGGCGCCGCCATTCGTCACCTCGACCCTGCAACAGGAGGCCTCGCGCAAGCTCGGTTTCACCGCTACCCACACCATGCGTGTGGCGCAGAGGCTCTACGAGGGCGTGACCATCGGCGGCGAGAGCGTCGGACTGATCACCTACATGCGGACCGACGGCGTCCAGATGGCCGCGGAAGCGATCACCGCCTGCCGAAGGCTGATCACCGCCGACCATGGCGGCCGATACCTGCCGGACAAGCCGCGGATGTACAAGACCAAGGCGAAGAACGCCCAGGAAGCCCACGAGGCGATCCGACCCACCGACTTCGCGCGCAGGCCTTCCGACATCGCCGGTCACCTCGACGGCGACCAGAACAAGCTCTACGCGCTGATCTGGAAACGGACCGTCGCCAGTCAGATGGAGTCGGCCATTCTCGATCAGGTCGCCGTGGATATCGCGTCGGCCGATCGCCAGGTCGTCCTCCGCGCCACCGGCTCGGTGATCGCGTTCGATGGCTTCCTCAAGCTGTACCGGGAGGGCCGCGACGATCCCGAGCGCGACGGCGCCGGCGACGAGGACGGCGAGCGCATTCTCCCGGCGCTCAAGGAGGGAGAGGACCTGGAGCGGCTGAGCGTCGCGGCGGAGCAGCATTTTACCCAGCCGCCGCCCCGGTTCACCGAGGCGAGCCTGGTCAAGCGGCTGGAAGAGCTGGGTATCGGCCGGCCGTCCACTTACGCCAGCATCCTTTCGGTGCTGCAGGCCCGCGACTACGTGCGGCTCGAGAGCCGGCGCTTCTTTCCCGAAGACCGCGGCCGGCTGGTCACCGCCTTCCTCACCAGCTTTTTCGAACGCTATGTCGCCTACGGCTTTTCCGCCGAAATGGAAGAGAAGCTGGACGATATCTCGGGGGGCCGGATCGACTGGAAAATGGTGCTGAGCGAGTTCTGGCGGGACTTCAGCGCCGCGGTCGGCGACACCAAGGACCTTCGGGTCAAGGAAGTGCTCGAGGCGTTGGACACGCTGCTCGGACCACACTTCTTCCGCGACAACGAGGACGGGTCGGATTCCCGGACCTGCCCCGGTTGCGCCGACGGTCGGCTCAACCTCAAGCTGGGCAAGTTCGGCGCGTTCATCGGCTGTTCGAACTACCCGGAATGCCGCTATACCCGGCCCCTGGTTCCGGTCCGCAACGGTGAGACGGCGGCGGCCCACGCTCCCGGCGTCGACCAGCGATCGCTGGGCACCGACCCGGCGACCGAGCTCGCGGTCACGCTGCGCAAAGGCCCCTACGGCTACTACGTCCAGCTCGGTGAGGCGGAAGGCGAAGGTAAGAAGAAGACCAAACCGAAGCGGTCGTCGCTGGCCCCCGGAATGGACCCGGAAACCGTCGATCTCAAGAATGCGTTGGCGTTGTTGTCGCTGCCCCGCGAAGTCGGCGCCCATCCCGAAACGAGAGATACGATCACCGCCGGGATCGGTCGCTTCGGCCCCTACGTGCGGGTGGGCGACACCTACGTTTCGCTGAAGGGCGACGACGACGTGCTCAGCCTGGGGCTGAACCGCGCCGTGGCCCTGCTCGCCGACGCGTCGAACAAAAAGGGCAAAGGCAAGACCGTGGGAGACCACCCCGCCGACGGCAAACCGGTGGTGCTGAAGGCCGGCCGGTACGGTCCCTACGTCGAACACGGAAAGATCCGCGCCTCCCTGCCGAAAGGCGTATCGGAGGAAACGTTGGACCTCGACCAGGCCGTGACCATCCTCGCCGCCAAGAGCGCCAGCACCCCAAGCAAGGGCGGCGGCCGAAAGACGGCGGCCCAGAATCCCGCGAAAAAGCCCGCGAAAAAGCCCGCAATCAAGAAGAAGGCCAAGGGCTGAGAGCCAGGCTCGACATATGGCCGCAAAAAACAGCAAGAAGTCGGTGCCGTTCCCGAGCCGGGAGCAGATCCTCGAGTACGTCAACGCCAGCGAGCAACGGGTCGGAAAACGGGAGATCGCCCGGGCGTTCCGCCTCGATTCCGAGCAGAAGCTCTCGTTGAAGCGGGTCCTCAAGGCGCTCGAGGCCGAGGGTGCGATCGAGCGCGGGCGCGGGCGGCACTACCACGAACCGGGCTCGTTGCCGAGTGTCGCGGTGGTCGAGGTCACCGGCATCGACACCGACGGCGAGCTCCTCGCCCGTCCGCTCAGTTGGAACGAGGAAGTCCCGGCGCCGGTCGTTTACGTGGTGCCGGAGGGGCGTAGCCGCGCCGCGCTCGCACCCGGTGACCGGGCGCTCGTCAGGCTCAGGAAGCTGGACCCCGGTTCGTACGAGGGAAAGGTCATCCGCCGCCTGGCGGAGGCGCCGGCGCGCGCGCTCGGCATTTACGAAGCTTTCGGCGCCCAGGGGCGGATCCGGCCGATCGACCGCCGAGCCAAGCAGGAGTTCCTGGTGGCGCCCGGCGACACCATGGATTGCGAGCCCGGAGAACTGGTCAGGGCCGAGGTCCGTCCGGGCCGTCCCCTCGGCCTCAGGCATGCCCGGGTCGTCGAGCGCCTCGGGCCCGCCCAGGGTCCACGGGCGATCAGCTTGATCACCATCCACGATCACGACATCCCGACCCGGTTTTCGGAAGAGGCGCTGCGCCAGGCCGAAGCTTGCGGCGCGGCGCCGATGGAGAACCGCGCCGACCTGCGGGCGGTGCCGTTGGTCACCATCGACGGCGCCGACGCCCGCGACTTCGACGACGCGGTGTGGGCGGCGCCGGACCCCGACCGAAACAATCCCGGCGGCTGGTGCCTGGTGGTCGCCATCGCCGATGTCGCCTGGTACGTGCGCCCCGGCGATCCGCTCGACAAGGAGGCTTACGAGCGCGGCAACTCGGTCTACTTCCCGGACCGGGTCGTTCCGATGCTCCCCGAGGAACTCTCCAACGGGTGGTGTTCGCTGGTCCCGGGCGAGGATCGGCCGTGCCTGGCGGCCCACTTGCGGATCGACGCCGACGGCAATCCGCTCGGCCACCGGTTCGAACGAGGGATGATGCGATCGGCGGCGAGGCTGACCTACGCCCAGGTGCAGGAAGCCCGCGACGGTCGGCCCGACGACACCACCGGCCCGCTGACCGAAACCGTCATCGAACCGCTTTACGGCGCCTATGAGGCGTTGGCCAGGGCTCGCAGGGAGCGGGGCGTTCTGGAGTTGGACCTCGCCGAGCGCCGGGTGGTGATCGGCGACGACGGCGCCTTGGTGCGGGTCGAAACCCGCGAACGCTTCGACAGCCACAAGCTGATCGAGGAGTTCATGATCTGCGCCAACGTCGCGGCCGCGGAAAAACTGGAGGATCGAAAGAGGCCCTGCGTCTACCGGGTTCACGACCAGCCCTCCCGCGACAAGCTGGAGGCGCTTCGTCAGTTCCTCGATACCCTCGGCATCAAGTTTTCCCGCGGTCAGGTGGTCCGGGCCATGGATCTCAATCGGATCCTCGCCAGGGCGGAGGGCCGGCCCGACGCCCGGATGATCAACGAAGTGGTGCTGCGCAGCCAGGCGCAGGCGGTCTACGATCCCGCCAACATCGCGCATTTCGGACTGGCGCTCAGGCGATACTGCCATTTCACCTCGCCGATCCGCCGCTACGCCGATCTGCTGATCCACCGCGCCCTGATCGAAGGACTCGGCCTCGGCGCGGGCGGCTTGGGCGCCGACGTTCCCGACCTCGCCCTCGTGTCGGAGCACATATCGACGACCGAGCGGCGGGCGTCGACGGCGGAACGCGATGCCGTCGACCGCTTTACCGCCGGCTATCTCGCCGAAAAGGTCGGGGCGGTGTTCGCCGGACGGATCAACGGAGTCACCCGTTTCGGCCTGTTCGTCACCCTCGACGAAAGCGGCGGCGACGGGCTCGTCCCGATGCGCAGCCTGCCCGACGACTACTATGTTCACGACGAAAAGAACCATCGGTTGGTGGGGCGGTCAACGGGCCGGACGTTTCATCTCGGCGATGGCGTCGAGGTGCGTCTGGCGGAGGCCAACCCGATCACCGGCGGTCTGATCCTCGAAATGATGGAGGGTGGGCGGGCGTCGACGCGCCGTCCCCGGCGCCCGGGCGGCGCCGCGACCAAGGGCAAGCGCAAGACCGCAAACCGCGGGCATCGTTAGCCCCCTTGGGCCTGTGGACAACTAGGATAGCGCCGTGGCGGGATCGGGCGAAACTTCATGCCCATTCAGGTGGTGACGCGGCGGCCGAAATCGGGAATCATTGGGGCCATGACGCACGCGGGACAAATAAGTGCGCGTATTGCTTGCATGCTCCTCTTCTTCGGGATGGTTTCAGCGTGCACGTCGGGGCGCTTCGAGGACAAGTCCTCCGCCGGAACGGATTTTTCCGCCGCCGGGGCGGAGGTCGTGTTCGAGGCGGGATACGCCAGCATCGCCGATCGCTACATCGAGCCGGTATCGATGGAAAAGCTGGCGATGGATGGCATTCGTGGCCTGGCCGTCCTCGACCCTTCGTTGAGCTTGCGCCGAAGCGACGACCGGATCCTGCTCTCGATCAGGGGCGGCGAGATCGCCCGGTATCGCGCGCCGTCCGCCGATGACGTCGACGGCTGGGCGGCCCTGACGGTGGATGCAACGGCGGCGGCCCGCGCCGCCTCACGCCCGCTTGCCGCCGCCGACCCCGAACAACTGTACGAGGCCGTGTTCGACGGCGCGCTCTCGACCCTCGACGCCTTTTCCCGCTACTCCAGCGCCGAGGAGGCGCGCGGCAACCGGTTTCGGCGGGACGGATATGGCGGCATCGGGATCCGCTTCCGGCTGGTCAATGGCGCGGCGCGGGTCATCGGCGTGACCGCCGAAAGCCCAGCCTACCGGGCCGGCCTCAAGATCGGCGACCGGCTGACACGGATCGACGGGGTCCCCGTCCTGGGACTGAGCGAGGCTTCCGTCGCCAACAGGTTGAGCGGGCCGGCGGGCACCTGGGTGACGATGGTGACACGCCGCGAGGGTGGCTTGGCGGCGCGTCGCCTGCACGTTCACCGCGCCCACATCATCTCCGAAACGGTCAGCCAGCGCTTCGCCGACGGTATCCTCTATCTCACCGTCGACAGTTTCAATCAGGGCACCGCGGGAAGCGTCTGGTCGATCCTGGACTCCGTGGCCGATCGGGCGGGAGGACGGTTGAGGGGGGTGGTCCTCGACCTCCGCGGAAATCCCGGCGGCCTGCTCCATCAGTCGGTCAGGGTCGCCGACCTGTTCCTCGACCACGGCCGCATCATCACCACCCGAGGCCGCCACCCGGACAGCGGTCAGTTTTACGAGGCCCGTGGCCGCGACATCGTGGCGGGAGTGCCGGTGGTGGTCCTCATCGACGGCGGCTCGGCCTCGGCGGCCGAGATCGTCGCCGCGGCCTTGCAGGATCGCGGCCGGGCGGTCGTCGTCGGAACCACGTCCTACGGCAAGGGCACGGTGCAGACGGTCATCTCCCTTCCCAACAGGGGGGAACTGACCCTCACCTGGTCGCGGTTGATCCCGCCTTCCGGCTATCTCCTGAACGGACGCGGCGTCTTTCCCGGCCTCTGCACCAGCGGCATCCGCGGCGACGACCCGACCGCCGTCGAGCGGGTGATCGCGGCCGACTGGGCGGCCATACCGGCGGCCGTGCGGGCGGAACCGTCGTTCCCGGCCCGGACCTGCCCCGCGGAGCGCCGCAAGGACGATCTGGAGCTGGATATCGCCCGCCGCCTGCTCGCCGATCGGGCGACCTATCTGCGGGCGCTCGATCCGGCGCCGGACGTCGCCGCGGCGCCGAACTGAACCCAGCAGGCGTCGATACCGACGATCCTCGATATTGACAGACCCGGCGGCGACTGTATGGTGCCGGGTCGACGCTCCGTCGAGCTTTTGTAAAAAATGGAACATTACCAATGGCCAAGTCCGCCACGATCCAGATCAGACTGGTCAGCACCGCCGGCACCGGTTTTTTCTACGTGACCAAGAAGAACCCCCGGACCGCCACCGGAAAGCTCGAGCTCCGCAAGTACGACCCCGTGGTCCGCAAGCACGTGCCGTTCAAGGAAGCGAAAATCAAGTAACCGGCCCGTCGCCGAACCGCGGACCTTCGGATGATACCGGCGAGCCGATGACCGGGCTCGCCTGAATTCCCCCAATCGCCGGGCGCGGACGTCCGTCCGCTTGGCTTCCTCGCTACGCTGACTTTGTACCGACGAGCCCATGGGGCTCGCCTGAATTCCCTCAAGCGCCGGGCGCGGACGTCCGCCCCCTTGGCTTTCCTC
>JAUXFS010000480.1 GCA_030622775.1 Rhodospirillales bacterium
CGAACTGCATGGCCGAGCGAGGGATGACGATTGCTCTCTCCGTTTTCTCGCGCTCCACCACGACGCCGACGAATTGCCCGTCGATCAGGAGAGTGTCCGGATTCGGGAACACGGCCCGGAGATCGAGCGTATCGGTGGTCCGATCGATGGTGATGTTGGCAAAGTCGATCTTGCCGGGATGCTCGTAGAAACTGCCGTCGCCGAGGCGCAAGCGAATGCGAAGAGGCGTATCCGCGCCGCTCTCCCGCACCCGTTGCTGATATTCCAGGATAATGCGTCCGCTGATGGGGAAAATCACAAAGGTCGGATCCTCGCTGACGATCGTCGCCAGCACCTCGCTGTCAGGCGTCACCAGATTGCCAACGGTATAGGTTTCACGCCCGATCCGGCCTTTGATCGGAGACGAGATGTCGGTGTAGCCGAGATCGAGCTCCGCTTTCTCCAGCGTCGCTTTGGTCTCCAGCACCTCGGCGTCGCGCACCTTTTTAGAGGCTATGGCCTCATCGAGTTGTTGCTTGCTGATCGCGCCCGACTTGACTGCCTTCTGATTGCGGGCGAGAGATGCCTGTGCATGCGCCAGGGAAGCCTCGGCCTTTGCAACATCGGCCTTGGCGCGGCTGACGGCGGCTTCATAGGGCGCCTTCTCGATAACGAACAACAGGTCGCCCTTGGCGACATTCTCACCCTCTTCGAACAGGCGTTGCTCGAGGAACCCCGTCACACGCGCCCGGAGCTCGACACGATCCGTTGCCTCAACGCGCCCGACGAAACCAGAAGAAGGCGTCACGTCCTTGCTGACGACCGGTGTCACGATCACCGCCGGCGGCGGCGGGGCAGGTGCCTGCTGTTGTTGCTGATCACAGGCGACAAGCAACGACAAAGTGGCCAAGGCGGCAAAAGGTCCGAGGCGGGTTTTCCCAGGGCAGGCGAAGGTCGTATTCATGATTGAACCGAAAATCCTATTGGCGGGATCGAACGCGAAGGCCGCTTGGCAAGCCGAACTCTCTCGAGTATCCCCGACATCGTTAACCCAGAGGATGGCGTTTTCCAATCGCCAATCAGACACCTTAGCGGTGCTCGCATGCAATGAAGTTGACCGAGCATCCGATGAAAGGGCCTGCTCCCGTGACCCGTCGTTGAGCCATGGACTACCGTGAGCAACGATCCGGCCTGCCACCCTTTGGTGCTTTTCGGTCACGGGGCGAGAGAAAATGCGTTGTTGAAGCAACACTCCATCGATTTCCGCGGCGCGATCGTCTAAGTTCTGTCCCCGTGCAACTTACCTTGGTAACAAAGGCTCGGTTCCGGGCCGTCCAAGGAACAATGGCGCCGGAAGTTTTCAGGACAAGGGGAAGGCCCATCGACATGGCAAACGTCAATTCTTTAGTCCCTTTTCGACCCAGAACAGGCACAGGTGCCAAGCTCGGCTCTGTCCTTGCCATCGTCCTGACGGTCGGTTTGCTGCAGGCCTGCACCACGGTCGGCCCCGACTATGAGGAGCCCGAGACAGACCTGCCGGATCTCTGGCACCAGGATCTGACCAGGGGGCTGAAGAAAGACGGAAAGGCCGATCTTCGGGAATGGTGGACGACGCTGCAGGATCCGCAACTCACCAGCCTGATCGCGCGCGCCGGCGCCGGTAACCTGGATCTCAAGGTGGCGGTGGCACGCATCCTCGAGGCCCGCGCCAGCGTCGGGCTCGCCGCCGGTGAGCAACTGCCCACCGTCGGCGCCTTCGGCGATATCGAGCATGGCCGCGTTAGTGAAGGAACTACCGGCGAGCTCGACAAGAATTTTCCGCGCAAACAGACCAGCACGCTTTATTCGACGGGCCTCGATGCCACATGGGAGCTGGATCTCTGGGGCCGAATCAGCCGTTCGGTGGAGTCGGCGGATGCCGAGCTCCAGGCCTCGGTCGAAGACTACCGCGACGTGCTGGTGTCCCTTTACGCCGAGGTGGCACAGCAATACACCGACGTGCGGACCGCCCAGGCCCGAATCGAGGCGCTTCTCAGCAACGTCGAGACCCAAAAGAAAACACTGAAACTCGTCAAGGACCGCCGAAGGGCCGAGCTCGCCTCGGACCTCGAGGTCGCCCAGGCCAGATTGAACCTGGCCCGGACCGAAGCGCAGGTCCCCCTGAGGCGACAGGATCTGGCCGCGGCGACCCATCGCCTGGGCGTGCTGCTCGGCGAAAGGCCCACTGCCTTGTACGCGGAGCTTAGGGAACCGAAACCCATTCCCCAACCGCCGAACGAGATTCTCGTCGGCTTCCCGACCAACCTGTTGCGCCAACGTCCCGACATCCGGGCCGCGGAACGGCGTCTGGCCGCCCAGACGGCGCAGATCGGCGTGGCGACTGCCGACCTCTATCCGCGGTTCTCGCTGACCGGTTTCTTCGCATTCGAGAACTTCGGCATCAGCGACGTGTTCGACTGGAAGAATCGAGCCTACGGGCTCGGCCCGACGGTTCGCTGGAACCTGTTCGACGGCGGTCGGATCCGCAGCAACATAGCCGGCCAGGACGCCCGCACCGAGCGATTGCTGTCGGATTACGAACAGACCGTGCTCGACGCCCTGCGCGATGTCGAGGATGCCATGGCGTTCTACGTCCAGGAAAACGACCGGGAGGACGCGCTGCTCCGCTCGGTGAAGGCGGCGGCCGATTCGGTCAGGCTGGTCCAGACCCTTTACGTTACCGGCCTCACCGATTTCCAGAACGTCCAGGATCAGGAACGCTCCAAGGCCGACCAGGACGATCAGTATGCCGAAAGCCTGGGCAACGTGACCGGGTACCTGATCGACATCTATCGGAGCCTCGGCGGCGGATGGGCGCCGACGGAGGAACAGCCGGCCTCGGCC
>JAUXFS010000299.1 GCA_030622775.1 Rhodospirillales bacterium
AGTTCACGCTACCCGCGACATGGGCATGGGCGAGCTCAACAATAGCTACGAGGATGCGGAGTTGGCCGACACGATCTTCTGCGTCGGCGCCAATCCGCTGGAGAACCAGACCAACTATTTCCTCACCCATTGGATTCCCAACCTCCGGGGTCAGAGCCTGGACAAGAAGAAGCAAATGCTGCCGGACGAAGAGCATGCGGCAGCCAAAGTCATCATGGTCGATCCGCGGCGGACCGTGACGATCAATGCCTGCGAAATGGAAGCGGGCAAGGACAACGTTCTGCATCTCCAGCTCAACCCCGGCACGGACTTGGTTTTGCTCAACGCCCTGCTGACCGAAGTGGTCGCCAACGGCTGGCACGCCAAGGACTTCATCGCCGCGCACACCGGCGGGTTCGACGAGGCGCTGACGGCGAACAAGATCGCCCTCGACGAGGCGGCCGGGATCACCGGACTGTCCGTCGAAGACATCAGGAAGGCGGCGCAGTGGATTGCCGAACCCAAGGCCGGGGGCAAACCGCGGCGCACGATGATGTGTTACGAAAAGGGGCTGATCTGGGGCAACGACAACTATCGCACCAACGCCGCCATCGCCAACCTGTGCTTCGCCACCCACAATGTCGGCCGCGAAGGCGCCGGCTGCGTCCGTCTCGGGGGTCACCAGGAAGGCTACGCCCGTCCCGGCGATGCCCACGTCGGCCGTCCCGCCGCGTACGTCGATCAGCTGCTGATCCATGGCGAAGGCGGCATCCATCACATCTGGGCGACCGACCACTTCAAGTCGACGCTCAATGCCGACGAGTTCAGGCGCGTCTACCGGCGCCGCACCAACATCGTCAAGGAGGCGATGTCGGCGATCCCCTACGGCGACCGGGAGGCTCAGCTGGAGGCCATCGTCAACGCCATCCGCCGCGGTGGTCTTTTCACCGTCGATATCGACATCCTGCCGACGCAGATGGGGGAGACCGCCCACGTCATCCTGCCCGCGGCGACGGCTGGTGAGATGAACCTGACGTCGATGAACGGCGAGCGGCGCCTGCGGTTGACCGAGAAGTACATGGATCCGCCGGGGGAGGCGTTGCCCGACTGCCTGATCGCCGCGCGCTTGGCCAACCACATGGAGGCATCGTTCCGCAAGGCGGGCAACGATGCCTATGCCGACCAGTTCAAGGGCTACGACTGGCAGACCGAGGAAGACGCCTTCATGGACGGCTATCACAAGCACGCCGGCGGCGGCGAGCACGTGACCTACGAGCGTCTCCGGGCGATGGGCACCAACGGCGTTCACGAGCCGGTCACAGGTTACGAGAACGGCAAGCTGATCGGCACCAAGCGCCTTTACACCGGCGGCACGTTCGGCACCAAGGACGGCAAGGCCCAATTCATGCCGGCCCAGTGGCGGGGCCTGCAGGCGAAGGGCCGCGAGGCGCAGAGGGAGAAATACCCGTTTCTCATCAACAACGGGCGTAACAACCTGATCTGGCAGAACGCCTTCTACGACGTCCACACCCCGTTCGTCCGCGAGCGCACCCCGGTGGCGCCAATCGAGATGAGCCCGCAAGACATGAACAAGCTGGGGGTGGAAGCCGGCGACCTGGTCGAGATCTACAACGACGTCGGCTCGACACAGGCGATGGTCTATCCCGCGCCCACGGCCAAACCGGGCCAATGCTTCATGCTGTTCATCGCGCCCACCGGTCAGGTCGGCAATGTGATCAGCAAGCACACCAACGAGCTGAGAATTCCGAATTACAAGAAGGTCTGGGCCAATATCCGGCGTATCGGCCGCGCGCCGGAGGCCGAGGCGATGAGCTTCAAGGACATCGAGTATCCGAAGGACATCTGAGTCTCGGCTCTACGCTCGATGCGATCTGGCGGCGCCCCCCCCCCCTTGGGGCGCCGCCTTTCTTCTTGCGGCTCGACAGCCGCAATACCAGCACTCTTCTGGACGATCTTTCGATCAGCCCTCGGTGATATCCCGAATCCATGTCAACGCCGCCACCGACCTGGGCAGGCCGAGGGTCGGGATCGCGAGAACGGCGACGTGCTCCAGCTCCGCGGCGCTGATGCCGTCCCCGGCGGCGCGTCGGGCATGGGAATGAACCGCGCCCTCCGATCCGCGGCCGATCGCCAACGCCAGCTTGACCAGACGACGGGTTTTCGCGTCGAGCGGGCCGGTCTCCGCGCAGGCTTCTCCGAGTTGCTCGTAGGCCTTCCACACATCCGGATGGGCATCGATAAGTTTTTGCGCACCCCCTGGGAGGTCGTTTGCCATGGTTTCTCTCCTCTTGCGTGCCTGGCTTCGCCGCGGTTGTCGAATGCCCCCCCGGAGGCGGTCATCCGGAGCGCGAGATTATGGAGGCGGGTAACATCCCGGCGCAACCACATTGCGGGGAAGGTTTGCTTCTCCTCGTCTCACCGCTCCAGTTCGTTGATCTCGCGGTGGACCCGGTAGGCCTCGGAGGTGACGTAGGCTTCCATTCCGCGCAACCTCTGTTCCTGCTCGCGGAACTTGTGGCGGAGCTCGGAGAACTTGCGCGCCGGATCGACGCGGACGTCGCGCCAGAAGTGCTCCTCGTCCTTGCTCTCGTATAGGTGCTCCGGCGCCGTGGGGAGCAGCAGCGCGAGGAGGAAATAGCCGATGATCGTCGGCGGCGGAAACATCAGCAGTCCGCCCACCCACAGCACCCGCACCACCCAACGCTGAACCCCGAAGTAGTCGGCGATACCGGTGCAGACGCCGAGGATCACCCCATCGCGCCGGTTGCGGTAGAGCCGGCTCGGGCTGGGTCGGTCGTTCGGTTCTGAGTTCCAGATCATATCTGCTTCCTCCAGTCGGGCACGTCGGCATCGAGAATCCGCTCCAGGGTGTTGATGCGGCTCTCCATCCTCGGCGCCAGCTCCCACAGCTCGGCGAGCATCTTCTCGTCTTCCGCCGACAGGGTCTTGGCGGTTCGCCAGCGGGTGACGTAGTGGCTGATGATCCATACCGGGGCGACGATCACCAGGAACAGAATCAGCGGAACGTGCAAGAATTCGATCATTTATCCGGTGCTCACTTGGGGGCGGCCGGAGTATCGCCCTTGGCGATCCGCGCCTTCAACGCCGCCAGTTCGTCCTCGACCGCCGCATCCCCCTCCAACTCGGCGATCTCTTCGTGCAGCGACTTCGGCCGGCCCATGTCGTAGGCCTCGACCTGGCCCTCGGTCCGTTCGATCCGCCGTTCGATGTGTTCGAACCGGGTGAACGCATCCTCGACCCTGGGGTCGTGGAGCTGCCGGCGGGTGCGCAGCCGGTTGGACGCGGTCTCGTGGCGCGCCTGCATCGCCTTCTGCTTGGCCTTGGTCTCGCGCAGCTTGGTTTCCAGCTTGGCGATGTCGGTATCGCCATGGGCCAGCGCCGCGTCGAGCGCGTCACGCTCCTCCTCCAGCGCCTTCGCCGCCTCGGCCAGCTTGGCCTTCTCGATCAGCGCCGCCTTCGACAGGTCCTCGCGGCCCTTGCGCAGCGCCAGCTCGGCCTTGCGGTCCCATTCCGCCTGGGCTTCCCGGTAACGCCGGTGCCGACGCTCGACCTCCTTGCGCTCGGCGATCGCCCTGGCGGCGGTGGCGCGGACCTCGACCAGGGTCTCTTCCATCTCCTGGATGATCAGCCGAATGATTTTCTTCGGATCCTCGGCGCGATCGAGGATCGCGTTGATGTTGGAATTGATGATGTCGGTAAGCCGCGAGAAGATACCCATGATCCTCAACCTCCTTCGGTGTCTGCGATGGCGGCCTCGGGCCGATGGCCGGCCACCACTCCTGTAGGTTCAACAGCACATCCCGTGCCAACCCGCCAAATTTTTTGTTAACACATTGAAATTAGGCGGGAACTCCACCTCGCAACCGACGCCTTGCCGCCAATCAGTTTTTGCGATTATCGCTAATTAATGATGTTTTTCACTATCTTATAGCTATAACATCAACACCTATGGTTTCTTCGACTCCCGACCTGCC
>JAUXFS010000525.1 GCA_030622775.1 Rhodospirillales bacterium
AGCGGACCCTTCCGACCCGCGTTCGCGAGGGCGCCACCATCGGCGCCCGGTCGGTCATCGGCTGCGACCTGGAGGTCGGCCGCTTCGCGATGGTCGGCATGGGCGCGGTGGTCGCCATGAGCGTCCCCGACTTCCATCTCGTCGTCGGGTGTCCGGCCCGGCCCGTCGGCCTGATCTGCCGTTGCGGCGAGCCGATGCTGAAGTTCACCGACCGTGTCCCGAAATCCGTCTATGCGCTTCAGTGCGGCGCCTGCGACCTGCCCTACGCCGTGCGGGAGGGACGGGTGGTCGAGCTGCCGCCCACGGACCGGCGAACCGAGGGAACTGGCGGCGGCTGATGGCGACGAGTGATCCGGTTCCGACATACGGCGCCCGCAACTGGTGCGTCGTCGGCGGGGGGCTTCTCGGACTGACGCTGGCTCACCGCCTGGCCGAGGCCGGCGAGCGCGTCACCGTGCTCGAAGCGGCGCCGACCCTGGGCGGTCTGGCGAGCGCGTGGCGCCTTGGCGACGTGATCTGGGATCGCCACTACCACGTGATCATGCTGTCGGATTTCTACCTTCGGCGTCTGCTCTCCGAACTGGATCTCGAGCGGGAGATCCGCTGGACGGTGACCCGGACCGGCTTCTACTGCGACGACCATCTCTACCGGCTCAACAATGCCATCGACTACCTGCGTTTTTCGCCGCTCGGTCTAATCGACAAGGTCCGCCTGGCGACCACCCTGCACCGGATGTCGCGGATCAAGGACGGACGCAAGCTGGAACGGATACCGCTGACCGACTGGCTGATCCGCCTTTCGGGAAAGCGCACGTTTGAAAAGATCTGGCGGCCGCTGCTGCGCGCCAAGATGGGCGAGAACTATGCCAAGGCTTCCGCGGCGTTCATCTGGGCCTACGTCAACCGTCTCTACGCGGCGCGCCGGGGCGGCCTCAAGACCGAGATGTTCGGATACGTGCCGGGCAGCTACGCCCGCATCCTCGAGCGCCTCGAGGGGCTTCTGACCGGCGAGGGGGTGACGATCGAGGCGGGATCTCCGGTCCAGCGGATCGAGCGGACCGCCGACGGGGTTCGGGTGACGACGCCCCGGGGAGAGACGGACTTCGACCAGGTCGTGGTCACCGCCGCCGGGCCGCTGGCGGCGCGGATGTGCGCCGGGCTCACCGCCGACGAGAACGAGCGGCTCAACGGCGTCCTCTACCAGGGCATCGTCTGCGCCTCGGTGCTGCTCAAGCGGCCGCTGGCGGGATACTACGTCACCTACATCGCCGACGAGGCGGTGCCGTTCACCGGGGTTATCGAGATGTCGGCCTTGGTCGATCCCGCCGAGCATTTCGGCGGTCACGCCCTGGTCTACCTGCCTCGATACGCGGTGGCCGGCGACCCGTATTTCGAGATGTCGGACGACGAGGTCGAGGAACGGTTCCTCGCCGGGCTCGCCAAGATCTATCCGGCGATTGGCCGCGACGACGTGTTGGCGTTCCGGATTTCGCGGGTGAGGAACGTCTACGCCATCTCGACCCTCAACTACTCGGACCGGTTGCCGCCGATGACCACCTCGGTTCCCGGTATCCACATCGTCAACTCGGCCCAGATCGTCAACGCCAGCCTCGCGGTCAACGAGTCGGTGGCGCTGGCGGAGCAGGCGGTCCCGCGGCTGCTGGCGCACGCGCGGGCAGATCCACCACGAAGGGTGCGCGAGCAGGAGCCGGCATGACCGCCGACGCGGGGACGAATACCCGGCCGCTCGCCAGCCTGTCGCTCGATCTCGACAACCTGTGGGCGTACATGAAGACCCACGGCGATCCCGGCTGGGAGGACTTCCCGTCGTACCTCGATGTGGTGGTGCCGCGGGTCCTGGCGTTCCTCGCCGAGCGCCGGCTGATCATCACCTTTTTCATCGTCGGCCAGGACGCGGCGCTGGCCAAGAACGGGCCGGCGCTCGCCGCCATCGCCGCGGCGGGGCACGAGATCGCCAACCACTCGTTTCGCCATGAGCCGTGGCTGCCGCTCTATCCGGCGGAAGAGCTCGAGGACGAGATCGCCCGGGCCGAACAGGCGATCGAGGCGGCGACCGGGCAGCGCCCGGTCGGCTTCCGTGGTCCCGGCTTCAGCCTGTCGGCGGCGACGCTGGCCACCCTCAAGCGTCGAGGCTACCGTTACGACGCCTCGACCTTCCCGACCTTTCTCGGGCCGGTGGCCCGCGCCTATTACTTTTTTGCCGCCGGTCTTTCCAAGGAGCAGCGCGCCCAGCACAAGCACTTGTTCGGCGGCTTTCGCGAATGCCTGCGCCCGAACCGGCCGTACCGCTGGCGGTTGGCGCAAGGGCCGCTGACCGAGCTGCCGGTTACCACCATGCCCGGCTTCAAGGTGCCCATTCACCTGAGCTACCTGATCTATCTCGCCGGTTTCTCGCCGGCGGTGGCGCGCTTCTATTTCCGCACCGCTCTGATCCTGTGCCGCGCCGCCGGCATCCAGCCGTCGTTGCTCCTCCACCCCCTAGACTTCCTCGGCGCCGACGACGTCGATGCGCTCCGGTTCTTCCCCGGCATGACCGTGCCGGCCGAGCGCAAGCTCGCCTGGGTCGACGGCTTTCTCGCCGACTACGCGCGGCGCTTCGACGTGGTCACCATGGC
>JAUXFS010000237.1 GCA_030622775.1 Rhodospirillales bacterium
ACGCGAAACCGGCGCGAGCGAACCCCGCGCGCCGGCCGCGACCCCCACCACGGCGCCCATCACCGCCCCCGCCGATGCCCGCCGAGCCTCGTCAGGGACTTTGTTCGGGAATCCTGGTTGGGGCGTTTGCTTGACAAATTCCTGTAATTTAGTGTATTTTCTTAGGGCGATTCGCGGGGGCGGCAGATGTCATGATTTTAACCAAGCGGCGACTGATTGTTTTTTCCGTTGCGCTTGGCATGTTGTTGTTGCTGCTCAAAGTAACCGCGAGCTTCTTCGACGATTCCCCCTCACGAAGTTCCCGTGAATTCGAGCAGGCGGTGCACGAACTGCACGAGGAAGCCGAGCGTGGAAGCGCCCAGGCGCACTACCGGCTGGGCCGGTTTTTCGAGGAAGGTCTCGGCATCCCGCGGAACGCGGCGAAAGCCCACGCATGGTATACGCTCGCGGCGGCGCAGGGGATGTTGGAAGCGAGCATGGCGCGCGACGCCCTCGCCCGCGAAATGACCCGAGAGGAACTCGCCGAGGCGTATCGTCTTGCGATCGAGTGGTCCTCCGTCGGCGAGACCGAAAGCAGTGTCGCCAGCGCCGCTCCAAATTCCCTCCGGGGCACGATCAACGAGGACGCGGACGCGGCGTTGTCCGATGGTGATGCGACGATGGTCTCAAATCACCTGGCGGCGGGACTCGATCCCGACGCCGTCGACAGGAATGGTGAAACCTTGCTGAACAGGGCGGTGGAAGGCGGCAATATCGCCGTCATCGAAGCCGTGCTCGATGCCGGCGCCGAAGTCAATGCCTCCGGCAAGGGGGGAAGGAGACCGCTGAACATCGCCGCCGCGGCCGGTCGCGAGGACGTGGTCGCGCTTCTCATCGAGAGGGGCGCCGATCCGACCCTCGGCGCTCCCGTCGGTCCGATATTGAGCGGCACCGACGAAGGAGCCTCCAAAACGGAACCCGCGCTCGACGATTTCGAAACGGCCGCCGGGCACGAGGATACGGCCGGCGCCGACGTGCTGGATACGGCTTCGCGGAAAATGATCTCCCGGGACCTTCTCGGCGCCACCGTCGGCGACGGTAAGGCCGTCGCCGTCACCACGCCCGAGGAAACATTGCAGCTAGCGTCACGGCAACCGGCCGCGTCCCGAATGGCCGCCCCCCCGATGGCCGCCCCGACGGGACCAACCGGCGATCGCGCCGCCGCCCCCCCCGTTTCCAAGAAGATCCAAACCGTGAGGATCAATCCGGACAATGCGGCGACGGCTCGGACGCCGTCACCGAAGCCGGGTCGCGAGACGTCCGCAAGGATCAAGACCCCGCCCGTACAGGGGACCCGGGTCAAGACCGCCCAGTACCTTCTCGCTCGCCTGGGGTACGATCCCGGCCCCGCGGACGGACTGGCGGGCCCCAAGACCCGGGCGGCGGTCCGCGCCTACCAGAAGGACAAAGGTGAAAAGGCTGACGGCAGGATCACCAAAGCCCTGGTGAGCCGGCTCGATGCCGAGGCCATTGCGCAAGAATCCCGGCGACTGGCTGAAACCGAGGCGAAACAAGATAGGGAAGCCGCCCTGACGAGACGCCGGGAGAGCAAGGGCGTATGGACCAGCTTTCTCGGCGGCGTCCAGAAAATGCTCGGCCACGAGTTCGACAGCACCGAAGATCCAGGGAAGATGGGCGAATACTGCAGCAAGAACGTCGAAAGCTGGATCTACGATTTCGGCACCGAACGTTTTGTCCTTTGCCGGGATCTCGTCGCCGGAAAGCCTACCGCCTCGCGGTAGATCCTACGAAACCCGCCGACCGCGAACCACAAGCCCGATCCCGGTGTTCCCGCTTGGCGGCCTTGGCTTCTTCCTCCTCGTCGACATAGTCGCTGGCGTATCGGCGGTCGGCCAGGGCTCAGCCTTTGCGGACCATGAGGGCGTTGAGGGCGTAGGGGCCGATGGTGCAGACGGCGACCAGCCGTCCCTCTCGGTCCCGGTTGGCGCCCCTGCAGGTGACCCAGTGGTAGGCGGTCTCGAACACCAGCGCCAACGTCGCTTCCTGGCCGCACGACCATTCCGTCCCGTCGGCGGTGCAGGTCTGGTCCGGTGCGGGAGCGACGATGCCGTAGAGGCGGATCCCCTCGCCGGCGACCTCCAGGGTGTCGCCGCTGATCATCCGCGGCTTGCCGGTCACGCCGGCCCGGGCCGGCGTCGTGGCGGACATGAGCGTGGGACAGCGTGAAAAGGAATAAAAGCCTTGACATAGTCTTTGTTTCCGCCTACCCTCCGCTTCACCTCACCGCCACCAAGCACGGCTTGGGCCGACGATTTCGATTCCAGTCAGGCTTTCGGGATAACCACGATTTGACCGACCCTCTACACCACCTCAACCTGGCGCAAAGCCGGCTCAAGCTGGCACAGGTCGGGGTCAAACTCGCCCTGAAGAGCCTGGACGAAGTGCAACGGGGCCTGCAGTCGCGCAACCAGGTGCTCGAACCGGTTGCCCGACAGGCGGCCAACGACAACCGCAAGACCAAACTGCCGCCGCTCCTGGGAGCGTGACGCCGCCCCCGCCTTTCCCTATATAACGATCTTCGCAACGACAAGAATCGACGGGGAGCGGGCAGATGAATGATCGTACGAGTGCCGGCGGCTGGCAGTTCTGGATCGACCGGGGCGGCACTTTTACCGACGTGGTCGCCAAGCGGCCGGACGGCGCCACCGAGACCCGCAAGCTGTTGTCGCAGAACCCCGAGCGCTACAGCGACGCGGCGATCCAGGGCATCCGCGACTGTCTCGGCCTGAAACCCGGCGAACGCATCCCCTCGGAAGCGATCCGGGCGGTCAAGATGGGCACCACCGTCGCCACCAACGCGCTGCTCGAGCGCCAGGGCGACCGCACGGTGCTGGCGATCACCCGCGGCTTCGGCGACGCACTCAGGATCGGTTACCAGAACCGGCCGAAGCTGTTCGAGCGCCGCATCGTCCTGCCGGAACTGCTGTACGAGCGGGTGGTCGAGATCGACGAGCGGATCGACGCCGGCGGAAAGGTGCTGACAACCCTCGACGAGGACGGCGCCCGCGCCGGCCTGAGGGCCGCGTTCGACGACGGTATCCGCTCGATCGCCGTGGTGTTCATGCACGGCTACCGCCACACCGCCCACGAACGGCGGGTGGCGGCGATCGCCCGCGAGATCGGCTTCACCCAGGTCTCGACGTCGCACCGGACCAGCCCGCTGATGAAACTGGTCTCGCGCGGCGACACCACCGTCGTCGACGCCTATCTCTCGCCGATCCTGCGGCGCTACGTCGACGGCGTCGCCGACGAACTGGGCGACGTCCGGCTGATGTTCATGCAGTCCAACGGCGGCCTTACCGACGCGCGGTTGTTCCAGGGCAAGGACAGCATCCTGTCGGGTCCGGCCGGCGGCGTCGTCGGCATGGTGCGGACCGCCGAGATCGCCGGGTTCGGCCGGGTCATCGGCTTCGACATGGGCGGCACCTCCACCGACGTCTCGCACTACGACGGCGAGTACGAGCGCGCCTTCGAGACCCAGGTCGCCGGGGTGCGGATGCGGGCACCGATGATGCGCATCCATACCGTCGCCGCCGGCGGCGGCTCGATCCTCCATTTCGACGGCGCCCGGTTCCGGGTCGGCCCCGAGTCCGCCGGCGCCGATCCGGGCCCGGCCTGCTACCGCCGCGGCGGGCCGCTGGCGGTGACCGACTGCAACGTCATGCTCGGCCGCATCCAGCCGCGGTTCTTCCCGAGGGTGTTCGGACCGAACGCCGACCAGCCGCTCGACGCCGAGGTGGTCGAGCGGCGGTTCGGTGCCTTGGCCGCCGAGATCGCCGCGGCCACCGGCGAGCGCAAGAGCCCGGAGCAGGTGGCGGCGGGGTTCCTCACGATCGCCGTCGAGAACATGGCCAACGCGATCAAGCAGATCTCGGTGCAGCGTGGCTACGACGTCACCGAATACACCCTGAACAGTTTCGGCGGCGCCGCCGGCCAGCACGCCTGCCTGGTCGCCGATTCCCTCGGCATGACGACGGTGCTGGTCCACCCCTACGCCGGGGTGCTGTCGGCCTACGGCATGGGGTTGGCCGATATCCGGGCGATGCGCGAGCAATCGGTCGAGTTGACGCTCGAGCCCGCGGTGCTCGACGATCTCGCGGCCCGGCTCGGCGCCCTCGGCGCCGACGCCCGCGCCGAGATCGAGGGTCAAGGCGTCGAGGCCGGCGACATCACCGTGCTGGCCAAGGCCCATCTCCGCTACCAGGGGACCGATGCCGCGCTGATCGTCCCGTTCGCCGGCCCGGACGAGATGACCGGGGCGTTCGAGAACCTCCACACCCAGCGCTTCGGCTTCACCATGCCGGGGCGAGCGCTGATCGTCGAGGCGATCTCGGCGGAGGCGATCGGTATCACCGAGAAGATCATCGACCCGGAACGCCAAGCGCCGGCGGACCGGCCGGCGCCGGTGGCCCTGGATACCGTCGAG
>JAUXFS010000298.1 GCA_030622775.1 Rhodospirillales bacterium
GCCGCTGTGCACCTACAAAAGCTGGCGCCGGGCGTCGCAGAACGGTCCGGGTGCGGCCCGGACGAGTTGCGCCGCCGGCACCCGCGGCTGATCACCTGTTCGATCAACGGCTACGGCGACGAAGGCCCCTACCGGGAAATGAAGGCATACGACATGCTGATCCAGGCGGAGAGCGGGCTATGCTCGTTGACCGGCACCCCCGAGCAACCCTCCAGGGTCGGCGTCTCGGTGTGCGACATCGCCGCCGGCATGTACGCCCACGCGGCGATCCTCGAGGCGCTGATCGCGCGCGGGCGCAGCGGCGAGGGGACGGCGTTGTCGGTATCGCTGTTCGCGTCCCTGGCCGATTGGATGACGGTGCCGCTGCTCCACTACGATTACGGCGGCAAGGAGCCGGGGCGGGTCGGGTTGCGCCATCCGTCGATCGCGCCCTACGAGGCGTTCGCCACCGCCGACGGCCGGCAGATCCTCATTTCGATCCAGAACGAGCGCGAATGGGCGCGGTTCGCCGACGGGATCCTCGGCCACCCGGAATGGGCCGAGGAGGGGCCGTTCGCCAGCAACGTGACCCGCGCCGCCAACCGCGAACGACTCGCCGCCGAGATCGGCGCGGTCTTCGCCGGCCACCCGGCCGAGGCGTTGGCCGAACGATTGAAACGGGCCGGCATCGCCTATGGGTTCGTCAACTCGGTGGCCGGGCTGTCGACCCACCCGGCGCTGCATCGCTGCGTGGTCGCCACGCCCACCGGGCCGGTGGAGATGCCGGAGCCGCCCGCTCGACGCGATGGCGGGCCCACGGACTTGCGTCCGGTGCCGGCGCTCGGCGAACACACGGAGGCGATCCGGAAGGCTTTCGCCTCGTGACCGCCGACGCCGTCGTCGTTCTCGGCGCGGCACTGGCCGCCACCGGCGTGCCCGGACCCGCGTTGAAGCGGAGGATCAACCACGGCGTGCGGGTCCTCAACGAGCGGAAGGTGGCGTATCTGGTGGTGTCGGGCGGGGTCAGCGGACCGCCGCCGGCGGAGGCGGAGGTGATGCGCGCGCTGGCGCTCGATCTCGGCGTGCCCGACGAGCGGATCGTCGTCGAGGATCGCGCCGCCAACACCTTCGAGAACGCCGTCTACAGCGGCCGCATCATCCGCGAGCGCGGCTGGCGGCAGGTGGTCCTCGTCACCGATGGGTTCCATATGCCACGGGCGCTCTATGTGTTCCGCCGGTTGGGCCTGACCGCCGTCGGCGATCCGGTGCGCAAACGGACGGGCTGGTCGCGCCGGAAGTGGTGCAAGGCGTGTTTTCTCGAACTGTGGGCATTCGTCTACAGCGCCTACCTGTTCCGGGTCGGCAGGCACAAACCCGTTGTCGAGGCGGTGTGGCGCCGCTAAGGAGTTTCCATGCCCGGTAAAGACCCGCCGCTCGCCGGTGTCCGCGTCCTCGACATCGCAACTTTCATCGCCGCGCCCTATTGCGCCACCATCCTCGGTGAGTTCGGCGCCGAGGTGATCAAGGTCGAGCAGCCGAAAACCGGCGATCCGTTCCGCCGGTTCGGCACGCCCACCGAACGCGAGGATTCGACCCTTGCCTGGCTTTCGGAAGCGCGCAACAAGAAGTCGATCACCCTCGATCTGCGCGCGCCCGAGGGGGCGGCGCTGTTCACCCGGCTGGCCGCGGTGTCGGACGTGATCTGCGAGAACTTCCGCCCCGGAACCCTGGAACGGTGGGGACTCGGCTGGGAGCGGCTGAAGGCGGTCAATCCGGACCTGATCATGCTCCGGGTCACCGGCTACGGGCAGACCGGGCCGTACAGGGACCGCCCGGGTTTCGCCCGCATCGCCCACGCCGTCGGCGGGCTCGCCAACCTGGCGGGGATGCCGGGAGAGACGCCGGTCACTCCGGGATCGACATCGCTCGGCGACTATCTCGCCGGCCTTTACGGCACCGTCGGCGTGCTCGTCGGGCTGCTCAACCGCCGCAACGGCGGGGACGGCCAATTCATCGATATCGGGCTTTACGAAGCCGTGTTCAGGGTCCTCGACGAGTTGGCCCCGGCCTACGCGCGCGCCGGGATCGTCCGCGAGCGGGAAGGCGCCGGAACCCTCAACGCCTGTCCCCACGGTCATTTCCCGACCCGGGACGGAAAGTGGGTGGCGATCGCCTGCACCACCGACAAGATGTTCGCCCGTCTCGCCCGGACCATGGATCGGCCGGAGCTGGCGTCGGAGCGGATGTACGGACGCCAGGCGCGCCGCCTCGCGGCCCGCGACCAGGTCATCGCCCTGGTCGGCGCGTGGACCGGCGCGCTCGACCGCGACGAGTTGATGCGCCGCTGCCTCGCCGGCGAGGTCCCGGTCGGGCCGCTCAACACCATCGAGGACATCTTCGCCGACCCGCAGTTCAGGGCGCGTGGCAATCTGCGGACCATCGAGGATCCGGACCTCGGGGCGGTGGTGGTGCCGTCGGTCATTCCAAGGATGTCCGAGACGCCCGGCGGGATCGACAGCCTCGGCCCGCCGCTCGGCAACGCCAACGACGAGGTCTACCGGGGCTTGCTGGGGTTGACCGAACCCGAGCTCGTCCGTCTCCGCGACGCCGGGGTGATCTGACCTCTTCGTGATCGCGTTTCCAGCGTTCTCGGCGTTCCCCGCGTTCCCCATCCGGACTCCGAAGAAACCCCCCTTCTGGGTAACCGGATCGCAATAGATTTTTCATAAAGTATCGGGATTGCGTCGGTGGTCCGGTGGCGACGACAGCCGGCCGGCGCCGCAACGCCGGTGCGACGGAAGTAGCTGGCGGAGCGCTGCAAACGAAGGGGAATTTCATGGCTACTCTCAGAGGCACGCCCGATCACGACGACCTGCTCGGCACCGAGGATGACGACGAGATTCTCGGCCTCGCCGGCAACGATACCCTCGACGGCGCCGGCGGAGACGACACGCTGATCGGCGGGCTCGGCGCGGATACCTTGATCGGCAACTCGGGAAACGACGATTTCGCGGTGTCGCGGCACGCGGGCGAGTTCGATCTGCTCGACGGCGGCGACGGTTACGACAGGGTGCTCAGCATCGGCAAGGGGGCGGTGTTTCTGAATGGCTTCGATTCGGCCGCGGCCGGCATCGAGGAATGGCGCGGAAGACATCTTTCCATTCGAGGCAATGACGGCGACAACCTTTTCGATTTTTCCGCCACAAGGCTGATCGATGTCCGGGCGATCGACGGCGGCGGCGGCAACGACACGATCATCGGCTCCGACCTCGGCGACGACATACTGAAGGGCGGTCCCGGCGACGACACGGTCATCGGTAACTTCGGCGATGACGACATCGAAGGCGGTTCCGGTGACGACCTGCTCGACGGCGGCCAAGGGCGTGACAAGCTATTCGGCGGCGCCGGCGACGATACCCTCCTGGCCGGCCCGGGCAACGACACCGTCGTTGGCGGTGGCGGCAACGACGTGGTCGACGGCGGCGCCGGCGACGACACGGTCCATGGCGGCAGGGGAGACGATGTCGGCGTCTGGGCGCTCTCGGACAACGCGGGAGCCTACGACTATTACGACGGCGGCAAGGGCTTCGATACGCTGGAGTTGAGAATGAGCGCCGGCCAAGCGCTCTTGCCCGCCGTGCTGAACGACATGGCAATGTTCCGGGCGTTCCTGGCGGACAACGGCAATCCTCACGCCCTTTACGGTCAGACGTTCACCTTCGCGGCGTTCGATCTGAACGCGCGGAACTGGGAAGCGGTCCAGTTGACCCTCGACAACACGGCTCCGATGGCGGCGGACGACGAGGCGGAGACGGACGAGGACGGCCCGGTCACGGTGGCGGTGCTGGACAACGACGGCGACGTCGATGCCTTGGACCGATTGACGTTGAGTTCGGTGGACACGTCGGCGACTCTGGGCCACGTCCTGGTCAACCCCGACGGCAGCGTTACCTACGATCCCGGAGCGGCCTTCCAGTTCCTCGCCACCGGGGAAACGGCGGTCGACGGCTTTACCTATAC
>JAUXFS010000510.1 GCA_030622775.1 Rhodospirillales bacterium
CGAAGCGCTGTCTCTGATGCCGGGCGGCCTCGAGGGGGCGGAACTCTATGGCTCCGGCGTCCTCACCAACATCGGACTGCTGCACGAAAAGGGCCACCCGGAGCCCTGGATCATCGCCATGGACGCACGCCCCGGCAAGTACACGACTCTCGACTATGGCCTGCGCTGGGGCATCGAGCCGATGTTCTCGGACTTCAAGTCGCGCGGCTTCGGGCTCACCCAAAGCCATATCGAAAAGCCCGAACGCGTCGAGCGGCTCATCCTGGTCATGGCGATCGCCATGTACTGGGCCGTCTCCTGTGGTGCCGCAGAAAATCCCAAAGCCGCAGAGAGCGGCGAAAAAGGGGGATTCGCAAACGCCTGAGGTCCCTCTGCTCCCTGTTCAAGCAGGGCCTGCGCTTCCTCCGACGCTGCATCGCGGGCTTCGGCAAAATCCCAAGGCTCTGGGAGTCCTGGGCAAATTGAAGGGTGGTAAGATGCGATCGACCGCCATTGGCAAAACGGTGTCCCGGCGTTTATTCTTGGGATGAACGGCCCCGCGCAGACCGACGGGCCGCACCTTCCTGGGGAGGAAAAGCAGATGGCGGATGGCCGAAAGGGCGGAGCCGGGTCGCGGGACACGGCCGACACGGCTCAAACATGGGACGCGCTGTTCGAACGCAGCCGGCAGCTCACCGCGAAGTATAAGAACGACGTGAAGGAAAGCGACGACTTCTCCGTTGCCGATCCGACGGCGATCTCCAATCTGTTTGTCGACGTCGCCCACCGTCTCTTTACCAACCCGGACAAACTGCGCGAGGCGCAAGCGAGCCTGTCGGAGGACTACGCCAAGCTGTGGGAGGCGACCCAGGCCGCGACAAAAGGGGAGAAGCGCGCGCCGCTTGTTGAGCCGGAAAAACATGACCGTCGCTTCAAGGACGATGAGTGGAGCGAAAACCCGATATTCGACGCGATCAAGCAGTACTATCTGCTGACCACCCGCTGGCTCGAGGCGATCGTGCGCGAAGCGGAGGGACTGGATCCCAAGACCCGCCAGAAAGCCGAGTTCTATACCCGCCAGTTCATCAGCGCGATGGCGCCGACCAACTTCGTCGCCACCAATCCCGTTGTTTTGCGCGCCGCCCAGAAGACCGAGGGCGAGAGCCTGCGCAAGGGGTTTTCCAACATGCTCGACGACACCGAGCGCGGGAAGGGGAAGCTGCGGATCTCTCTCACCGACTCCGAGGCATTCACGCCCGGAGAAAATATCGCCGTCACGCCGGGCAAGGTCGTCTACCGGAACGACCTCATGGAGCTCCTCCAGTTCGATCCGGCCACCGATACGGTACACCGCCGGCCGCTGCTGATCGTCCCGCCGTGGATCAACAAGTACTACGTTCTCGACCTGCAGCCCCGCAACTCGTTCCTCAAGTGGGCGGTGGACCAGGGACACACGGTTTTCGTCATTTCCTGGGTCAACCCGGACGAACGCCTCTCCCACAAGCGCTTCGACGACTACCTGCTGGAGGGGCCGCTGGCCGCCCTCGACGCCGTCCGCGAGGCCACCGGCGAGGCCGAGGTGAACGCGATCGGCTATTGCATCGGCGGCACCCTGCTGGCCTGCACCCTGGCCTACATGGCGGCCAGGGGGGATGCCCGGGTGAAGTCGGCGGCGTTCTTCACGACGATGATCGATTTCTCCGAGCCCGGCGAGCTCGGCGTGTTCGTCGACGAGGAACAAATCGGCCACCTCGACAAGCACATGGAAAAGAAAGGCTACATGGACGGGGCGCAGATGGCCCAGGTGTTCAACCTGCTGCGCGAAAACGATCTGGTCTGGTCGTCCTTCGTCAGCAACTATCTTCTCGGCAAGGATCCGCGGCCTTTCGACATTCTGTACTGGAACTCGGACTCCACCCGCATGCCGGCGATGATGCACAAGTTCTATCTCCGCGAGATGTACCTGAAGAACCGGCTGATCGAGCCCGGCGGCATCACCATCGACGGCACGCCGATCGACCTGTCACGCATCAAGGCGCCGGTGTACATCCTGTCGACGCGCGACGACCACATCGCCCCGTGGCGCTCCACGTTCGCCGCCACCCGCCACTATTCGGGACCGATCAGGTTCGTTCTCGCCGCATCGGGGCACATCGCCGGCGTGATCAATCCGCCCGCGGCGAACAAGTACTGCTATTGGACCCGGCCCCGGAAAGTCAAAAGCCCCGAGACGTGGCTGAAAGGGGCGACCCAACACGACGGGTCGTGGTGGTCCGACTGGGATGCGTGGGTCGGCCGCCACGGCGGCGGCAAGGTCGCCGCCCGCGTCCCGGGCTCCGGCAACCTCGAACCGATCGAGGACGCGCCCGGCAGCTACGTGCGCATGCGTTCGGACTAGGGTCTGCCTCTGGCCGCTCGAGCGCGGCGCGGGGCCTTGGCCGCCGGCCGTTTCGTGGCCGCGGCCGGCGGTGGGGCCGCAACCGGCTCGCCTCCCTTTTCCGGGGTGCTCTCGCCCACGTTCCATAGCGGGTCGCCGTGGCGAAAGCCCCGCCACACCGTGGTCAGGCCGCGTTCGCGATCGCCGGAAACGTGGCTATGCCAGCCGACGACGATACCCGCCGCGTAGCTCAACCGGCCCTTTGTCTTTCGGCATGCTGATTTGGTCGCGCCGGCGAGCAGCTTGCGGGCGACCGTGAGATCGTTGTTGGCGCCGAGGCCGTCCTGAAGTTTCTTCAGGGCGGCGAGGTAGCCGGC
>JAUXFS010000366.1 GCA_030622775.1 Rhodospirillales bacterium
CCAGGCGCGGCCGCTGCTCGCCGACGCGGCGGGCTTCGACCGGCTGGAGGGCACCGCCGAGACGGAGATGGCGGTGACCACCCGGGGTCGGACCGAGCGCGAAATGGTCCAGGCGTTGAAGGGCAGTGGCGCGGTAAAGTTTACCGACGGCGCGATCCACGGCATCAATCTCGCGGCGATGGTCCGCAACGCCACCACGGCTTTTCTCGATCCCGGGGCGCAGAAGGCCCAGAAGACGGACTTCGCCGAACTGTCCGGAACCTTCGTCATCCGGAACGGCATCCTCGAGAACGACGATCTCAAGCTGATCAATCCGCTGCTCCGCCTGCACGGCGCGGGAACATCCGATCTGCCCAAGCGGACGGTGGACTACCGGGTCGAGCCGAAGCTGGTCGCGACCCTGGAAGGCCAGGGCCGAACCCGGGAGGCCGAAGGAATCACGGTGCCGGTGATCATTACCGGCCCGTGGCACGACTTGAGCTACCGCCCGGATCTCACCGGCGTGGTCGAGGACGTGCTGAAGGATCCGGAGAAGGCCGCCGAAGCCGCCAAAGGCGTCCTCAAAGGCCTCGAGAAGGGCGGTGGCGGCGAACAGGGCATCGCGGTTCCCGAGGAAGCGGGAAAGGCGCTGAAGAAGCTGTTCGGCAATTAGGGCCTGTGGACAATTAGGATAGCCCGTCGAACAGATCCGGCGGGTCGGCGTTGTCCGGCGGGCACAGGTCGGTGACGCCGACGCCGATCAGCCGAAACGCCCGGCCGTCGGCCTCCCGGGCAATCAGCGCCGCCGCGCTGCGATAGATGACGTCGGCAAGTCGGGTCGGATCGGCCAGCCGGTGGTTGCGGGTCAGCGTCCGAAAATCCGAGGTCTTGAGCTTGAGGACCACCGTCCAGCCGGCAAGACCGGCGCGGCGAAGCCGGTCCGCCACCCGGTCGGAGAGCGGTCGAAGGGCCTCGTAGAGCCGGTCGGCGTCGCGGATGTCGGCCGCGAACGTGGTTTCCGCGGAAACGCTTTTGGTCGGTCGATCGGGGGTGACCCGGCGCTCGTCCTCTGCGTGGGCGAACCGGGCGAGGCGGCGGCCGAACTTGCCGAAACGGGCGATCAGCCGGCTTTCGGGAACGCCCTGTAACTCGCCGATGGTGGTGATCCCCAGCTCCGTCATCCGCCGGGCGGTGGCCTCGCCGACGCCCATGATCTTGCGCACCGAGAGCGGTTTGAGAAAGTCGGCGGCCTCGGCGCGGCCGATGACCGAGAACCCGCGCGGCTTGTCGAGATCCGAGGCGAGCTTGGCCAGGAATTTGTTGTGGCTGAGGCCGGCCGAGACGGTGATGCCGACGTCGCGTTCGATCGCCAGCGCCATCTCCGCCAGCGAAACGGCGGCGGGCCGGTCCTGAAGGCGCACGTCGGCGGAGAGGTCCAGGTAGGCCTCGTCGAGCGAGACCGGCTCGATCATCGGCGTCGAGGCGCGGAAGATCTCGCGGATGCGGTTGCCGGCCCTTTTGTACTTGGCCATGTCGGGCGGGATCACCACGGCGTCGGGGCAGAGCTCCAGCGCCCTGAACATCGGCATCGCCGAGCGCGGGCCGTATTGCCTGGCGATGTAGCACGCGGTGGTCACCACCCCGCGGCCGCCAGGATGGCCGACGATCACCGGCAAGTCCCGGAGCGCCGGATTGTCCCGTTTCTCGACGGCGGCGAAGAAGGCGTCGCAATCGATGTGGGCGATGGCCAGTGCCGCGATCTCCGGATGCCGGACCACCCGGTTGGAGCGGCAGCGCGGACAGGCTTCCGCACCGGTTTCGTACAGGTCAAGGCAATCGCGGCAGAGGCTGTCGGCGGCGCGGCTCGAGGCGCTCACGGGGGAGGTCCCTTGCTTAGAGTCCAACTCGTTGAAAATATGCAATACATTATGAGCCGGACTCTTATTCCAGTGTCATTGGAGATATAGTCCCAAACAGCCGCATTCATCGATCGTCTCAACCAACCCAGCGAAAATATTGATGAGCGAATTTCAGATCGCCTTGAACAGGCTCTATAATGGCGGGAGTCGGCACTCGATCCGGTTCCACTACGCGCTGGTGGTGTTTGATATCGTCACCATCGCGTTCTTTCTCATCGCCTCCTTCGTCGAGACGCCGACCTGGTTCCTTGTTCTCGACTTCATGATCGCCGCCGTTCTCACCCTCGATTTGACGGCGCGACTGTGGATCGCGCGGTTCAAGCTGCGTTTCCTGCTGAAGCTGACGACCCTTGCCGACGTCATCGTGATCGCCACCCTGTTGTTGCCGTTCCTGATCGAGAACTGGGCTTTCCTTAGGGTGCTGCGCGCCCTCAGGCTGCTCCGCTCCTATCACCTGCTGCACGACCTGCGCCAACAGTTCCGCTTCTTCGCCCGCAACGAAGAGATCATCGGCAGCGTTCTCAATCTCGTCGTTTTCATCTTCATCGTGACCGCCCTGGTCTACGTGCTGGAGGTTCGGATCCATCCGGACATCAACAACTACGTCGATGCCCTCTATTTCACCGTGACGACGCTGACCACCACCGGCTTCGGCGACATCACCCTGACCGGGAGCGTCGGCCGCCTGCTCGCCATCGTCATCATGGTGGTCGGCGTCGGGCTGTTCCTGCGCCTTGTCCAGACCATCTTTCGCCCCCACAAGGTCCGTTACAAATGCCCGGACTGCGGCCTCAACCGCCATGAGCCCGACGCCGTCCACTGCAAGCACTGCGGCCGGACCGTCCAGATCGAAACCGAAGGCGATTGAGCGCACTCCATGCGACGGTATACTGGGTCAATATCCAGGCAACCGAGCGCGATGATCACGCTTGCGGTCTCGACCGCGGCGCCGCGGTCGAAGCCTTTCTCCGAGTTCGGCGGGTGCTTCATAGGGTAGGAGAGGCCGGGTGTTCCTTCTTGGTGTCTATCGCAGGAACTGGGCCGGCAATCAGATCGCTAGTTCTCGATGTCCACTCGACGGTTCTGGGTATAGAGGAACCGGACCAGATCATACTCGAACGGCGATCCCGATTCGAAATAGCGGAACGTCTGGATCTTGCGAGAATTGATCACGTTGAGAGCGAAGACGGGTGGATACTCCGTCTGGAACGAGGATGCCGTGAACGGATCGACCAGGGCGAAGGCTACGGTGTCCGTGGCCCAGCCGGCGGTGTCGCGAACATTCGAGGGGCCGAGAATCGGAAGAACAAGGAACGGTCCATCGCCCACGCCCCAATAGCCGAGTGTTTGTCCGAAATCCTCATGGTACCTCGGCATACCCAGTTCCGTCGCCAAGTCGAACAGACCGAACATACCCATCGACGAGTTGACTCCGATCCTGAACAGGGTCTCGCCGGCTTCGCCGATCTTGAACTGCAGGATCAGGTTGGCGAAGGTCAACACGTCCTTGAGATTGGCAAAGAAGTCCGAGACCCGGTCTTGCAGATAGACCGGCATTACCCACTCGTATCCCGCGAGAACGGGCAGGAAGACCGCCCTGTCGAACTCGGCATTGAACTTGTAGGCACC
>JAUXFS010000013.1 GCA_030622775.1 Rhodospirillales bacterium
GAAGCCCGCCGTCTTCGTCGAACCTCATTTGGCGAACTGGGAACTGGCGGCTTCCGTTGCGCGAATATTCGGTATTCCGTTGACGGTCATTTACAATCCGGAGGCGAACCCCTGGGTCACGGAGATGCTGCAACGCAAACGCAGCGTTCTCGGGTGCAAGTTCGTGGCCAATAGCGAGGGCCTGCGCCCCCTCGTCCGGGAGCTCTCACACGGACGATCCATCGGTTTTTTGATCGACAGGAGAGTCGACTCGGGTGAGTTCGTGCCCTTTTTCGGGAGGGAGGCATTGATGACCGTCGGCCCGGCACGATTGGCGCTCAAGTTCGGCTGCCCGCTGATTCCGGTCCGTATCGAGAGATTACGGGGCGCCCGCTTCACCGTAACGGTGCACGAACCGATCGAGCCCGACGAGGCCGGGGCCGACGATTTCGAGAAGGCCATGCACATGACCCGCAAGGTCTACGCGCTGTTCGAAACCTGGATCCGCGAACGGCCGGACCAGTGGTTTTGCTCCAAACGCATGTGGCCCAAACCGCCGAAACCCTCTTCCCGGTGATCTGGATCACTGGGAAAGAGGGTTGTTCGGTCATCTCCGCCCATCCGTAGACGGCTCCGTGGCGCCGAGCGCATCGGCCAGGCTTGCCTTGGCGCTCCCGGGACGAAGCGGCTTCGGCTGCGAGTCATGCGGGGACCACCCGGTGAGATAAATCACCTGAAAGGTCGCGGGGATCCGGCCTTCCGCGTCGGCGAAGGCGTTTCGGTAGCGGTCCGCCGCTTCCAACAGGGTCGCCCGCCGGGTCAGGCCCCGACGCCGTTCGATGATCGCGTTGGCCTCTCCCATCGCGCGCAGGTCGGCAATCAGCTTGAACGGATCGGGATAGACGACCGTCAGGGTTTCGGTGTCGATGACAGGCAGCGCGAAGCCGGCCCTTTGTAGCAGGCCGCCTGCATCGCGGACCCCGGCGAACGGAGAAATCCGCGGGCTCAATCCGCCCTCGACCGCGATCTCGGCCTCGGCCAGGGCCTGACGAAGTTCCTTCAGCGTGTCGCCGCCGAGCATCGCCGCGAGAAACAGGCCATCGGGTTTGAGCGCGCGCCGGATCTGTGTCAGTGCTCCCGGCAGATCGTTGACCCAGTGCAGACTGAGCAGGCTGGTCACCAGATCGAAAGTCGCTTCGCCGAACGGCAACGCCTCCTCGTCGGCGGCGAGTCGCAAATCGGGCGCTCTCGCCGCCATCGCCGGCGACAGGTCGCAGTGGATCAGGGACTCGACGCCGCCGCGGCCGCCCAGCAGCCGCCCCAGTTCGCCGGTGTGGCAGCCCAGGTCCAGCGCCAACGGGAAGCGTCGTTTGATATCATCGAGCCGGTCGGCGAGTCGCTCGCCCACTTCCCGCAGCAGGAAATCGTGCTTCGCCAGTCCATCGGCGGCGCGATCCCGACGCAGCCGCACGATACGGCGGTCGAAGATGTTCATCGCGTCGGGCATTGGATCGAGCCTCACCAAATCCGTCAGGGGCTGTTGGGGAATAAGCGATGCGTTTGGCGGGAACGATTTTCCGCCAGGGTCAGGAGCGGGCCGCGCGGTGGGGTGGGGCCCCCATGAGCGGCCCGCGACGCAGCCCTGGCGAAAAAGCGCCCCGTCCCTCCGGGATCCGGCGCCATTGGCCCGCTGCCGCGTCGCTCGTCGTCGAATATGCCCAGCATGTCCTTCCTCCTCGCTTCTAACAACGGGCCAATGGCCCTCGGACCAAACACGTCACTTAGTCCCCAACAGCCCCTTAGGTAATCAGGTTGTACGGCTATCTGCTATATGGCATACGGATTGTTGAGGATCAAAGGGCTGTCTATGACGGAGAGGGTGCAGGCAACCGTATCGGTGTTCGGACCGGCGTCCCGTGGGGTGCGTCGTATCTGGCATTGGGCGCTGAATATGGTATTGCCGGCGCAATGCCTCGCATGCCGCACCGTGGTTGACACTCTGGGTACCCTCTGTCCCTCGTGCTGGTCGAAGGTCCGGTTTATTGAACGGCCGTTTTGTGCGGCGTGTGGCGTTCCGTTCGAGTTCGAGATGGGGGAAGGCGCGCAATGCGGCGCCTGCGTCCGCTCACGGCCCGAGTACGATCGGGCCCGCGCCGTCATCGTCTATGACGAGGGTAGCCGTGGGCTGATCCTCTCCTTCAAGCATGGCGACCGAACCGATGCCGCGCCCGCGCTGGCACGTTGGATGGTGCGCGTCGGCGCCGAGCTGATCGCCGACGCCGACCTGATTGTTCCGGTGCCGCTGCACTGGACCCGTTTGTTCGCCCGCCGTTACAATCAGGCGGCGTTGCTGGCCGTGGCGATCGGCAAGCAGAGCGGAACCCGCGTGACTCCCGACCTGTTGGTGCGCCGCAAACGCACATCTCCCCTCGGCAAGCTCGGCCCGTCGGCGCGCCGCAAGACGGTGCAACACGCTTTCACCATCCGGGCGAGGAAGGTCCCGATCGTCACCGGACGGCGGGTGCTGCTGATCGACGATGTCCATACCACCGGCGCAACGGTCAAAGCCTGCAGCCACGTCCTGCTGCGCGCCGGCGCCACCGCCGTCGACGTCCTGTCGGTTGCGCGAACGGTGCGGCCCTCCTATTAGTCTCGTTTGCTTTTGCGCGGGCCGCCGCTATATGACGGGCGTTTGCCGTATCGGCCGTTCCGGCCGTACGAACTGGAGCGTTGGACGTGGCCGCAATTGAAATCTACACGACGCCGTTCTGCCCCTACTGCCACCGGGCCAAGGCCTTGCTCCAGAGCAAGGGCGTGCGGTTCGACGAGATCGACGTGATGATGTCCCCGGGCAAACGAAAACAGATGCGCGAGCGGGCGGGGGGAGGAAACACGGTTCCCCAGATCTTCATCGACGGCGAACACATCGGCGGTTCGGACGAGTTGATCGAGCTCGACCAGGATGGCCGGCTGGATCCGCTGCTCGGTATCGGGCTCTGAGGTTGGCGATGACCGATCGGTTTTGTGTCGCCTGTGTTCAGACCAACTCGGGGCGCGAAGTCCTTCCGAACATCGCGGCCGCTGGTGCGCTGGTGCGCGACGCCCGAAAAGCGGGCGCCGATTTCATCCTGTTGCCCGAGAACGTCGCGATGCTGGAGCCCGACGATCGATTGCTTCAGCAAAAGGCGTTGGCGGAGCACGAGCATCCGGCGGTCGCCGCGTTTACCGATCTTGCTCGGGAGACGGGCGCGTGGTTGCTGGTCGGCTCCTTGGCGGTGAGGATTTCGTCGGACAAGGTGGCGAACCGGTCCGTTCTCGTGGATCCGGCGGGAAAAATCGTCGCCCGGTACGACAAGATCCACTTGTTCGACGTCGATCTCAACGAGAAGGAGAGCTACCGGGAATCGGCCCGGATCGCGCCGGGCGGCCAGGCCGTCGTCGCCGCGACTCCGTGGGGCGGTTTAGGCATGACGGTCTGCTATGACCTGCGGTTTCCTCATCTTTACCGTTCCTTGGCCAAGAGCGGGGCGGACTTCCTTGCGGTGCCGGCCGCGTTTACCCGTGTCACCGGGCGCGCCCACTGGCACGTTCTGCAGCGGGCGCGGGCGATCGAGAACGGCTGCTACGTATTTGCCCCCGCCCAGTGCGGTGATCATGCCGAGGGGCGCCAGACCTACGGCCATTCGCTCGTCATCGACCCCTGGGGAGAAGTGCTCGCCGACGGCGGCGAGGAGGTGGGATTCATTCTCGCCGAGGTCGATTTGGCTTTGGTTGCCGAGGCTCGCCGGAAGATCCCCTCGCTTTCTCACGACCGTCCGTTCGACTGACGCAGTGATTTCCAAACGCGTCAGTTGGGAAACACCGGTCGTGGTTCGGGCTCGCCGTCATCGCGGTCGGGAGAGGATGCCGCATTGATGGCGCAAAGCCGCTGTTTGACCCCGGGCAGCGGCGCTCGGTCGTCGATCCCGTGCTCATAGGCGATCACCTGCAGCTTTCCGCGAGCCGCTTCAAGGAGTTCCCCGCTCTTCAACAGATGCTCGGGGTTGCGAGGTCGGTTGAAGCGCTCGTTGCCGCGGGCGAAGGTTTCGTAAATCAGTACGCCGCCGTCCTCCAGCGAGCCGGTCAGGCGCGGAAGCAACGGCCGATGGAGATAGTTGACGACGACGACGGCCGCGAAGGTTCGCCCCGGCAGCGGCCAGGGGGCGTTGCCTTCCAGGTCCGCCTCGATGATCTCGGCTCCGGGCTGGCCGGCGAGGTCGCCAACGGGCCCGGCGTCCCGGTCCACCATCGCCACGGGGTGACCGAGTGCGAGGAAGTATCGGGCGTGGCGCCCACCTCCACAGGCGAGGTCGAGAACCGTGCCGCCCACCCTGATCAGCGGCGCGAAGCGGCGAACCCAGGGGGACGGCTCGGTGACTCGAAGGTGGAGCGGATGCGGTGAAACGGGCCGTCTATTCGACATTTCTCAACCGGTTTAGTCCGAACCTTGCTCTCGGGGGCTTTCGCGCACTAATCTAGCGCATCCGAGGTGTCCTTCGGGAGAGGCCGAATTCCGCCATGATTCTTTTTCAGCTTGCGTGCGCCAACGATCACCGGTTCGAGGCTTGGTTTCGCGACAGCGCTACCTTCGACAGGCAATCCGCCGCCGGGGACATTGGCTGCCCGTTCTGTGCCGACACTCACGTCAGCAAGGCGCCGATGGCGCCTCACGTCGCAAAATCCGTGGTGAATGCGGATAGTGCCGAGGGTCGGGCACAAAAGGTGACCCGGGAGCTCATGGAGGTCATGGACAACCTGCGGCGCCATGTCGAAGACAAGTGCGACTATGTCGGCGTCGATTTCCCCGAAGAAGCTCGGCGCATTCATTACGGCGAAACGGACCCGAGGGGCATATACGGGGAAGCCAGCGAGAACGAAACGTCGGCTTTGAAAGAGGAGGGCATCGAGGTCCACCGCTTCCCTTGGCTGAACCGACGGAACAACTGAACAGAGCTCCTATCGCTTTGTCCCGAACACCACGTAATTGACATCGACATCCCGGGTCAGCGACCACCGGTCGGTCAGCGGATTGAACGTCATTCCCTTGACGTCGAGCACGTCGACCCGATGGCGCCTCAGTCCCGCCGTCAGCTCCGACGGCCGAACGAACTTCCGCCAATCGTGGGTGCCGACCGGTAGCCAGCGCAGAATGTACTCGGCACCGATCTTCGCCAGCGCCAGGGACTTGAGAGTGCGGTTCAACGTCGCCACCACCATTGCTCCACCAGGCTTGAGGAGACGGGCGCACGCCTCGAGAAAAGCGTCGAGGTCGGCGACGTGCTCCACCACTTCCATGTTGAGGACGACGTCGAAAGTTCGATTCTCGCGCACCAGATCTTCCGGGAGAGCGCATCGGTAATCGATATCGAGGTTTAGCCGGCGAGCATGAATTTCGGCTACCCGGATGGTCTTCTCGCCGGCATCGATGCCGGTGACCGCCGCGCCGAGTCGCGCCATCGGTTCGCTCAGAAGTCCGCCGCCGCAGCCGACGTCGAGAAGCTCGAGGTGCTCAAAGGATTGGGGGGCAAGCGGGTCGCGACCGAAATGGTCTGTTACGCGGTCCCTGACATAGGCGATTCGCACCGGGTTGAGCCGGTGCAACGGACGGAACTTGCCGTTGGGATCCCACCAGGCGTCGGCCATGGCGGAAAAACGTGCGATTTCATCGGCCGATGCTGTTCCGGTAGGTTTCGGCGCGGCTGCGGAATTGGCGGCGATCATGTCGACGGTGTTTCCGTTCACGGGAGGGGCGAGCTTGCCTCGAACACGGGTTGTGAGTATGTAGTGCGCGCCCGTCCCACCGCAACAGGTTCGGCCCGGGCTTCGGCAAACTATCGCTGATTGCTTTTCAGCCTTACATCCGACACAGCGCTCAACAAACACGACGTGGCGGCGAAACAGGAACGAAGGCCCATGGCCCGGCTGGTTCAGAAATACGGCGGCACTTCGGTTCGCGACATCGAACGGATCCGGGCCGTTGCCAAGCGTGTAAAATCCGCCGTGGATGCCGGCAACCAAGTCGCCGTCGTTGTTTCGGCGATGGCGGGCGTAACCAGCGAACTGGCGGAATACACAGCCAAAATCAGCGCTCTCTGCGACGCGCGCGAGTACGATGTGGTGGTCGCGAGCGGCGAGCAGGCCGTCTCCGGCCTGTTGGCGATGGCGTTGCAAGACCTCGGCGTCGAGGCGCGATCATGGCTCGGATGGCAGATTCCGATCGTGACCGACGGCGCTCATGGCCGGGCCCGAATAGACTCTATCGAGACGGCGGAGCTCGAGTGTCGGCTAGCGCGGGGCGAGGTCGTGGTGGTCGCGGGCTTTCAGGGACTGGGGCCGGACAATCGAGTGACGACGCTGGGCAGGGGCGGCTCGGACACGACGGCCGTGGCGCTTGCGGCGGCGCTGAAAGCCGATCGGTGCGATATTTACACCGACGTCGACGGAGTTTACACCACGGATCCGCGCATCGTTGCCAAGGCGCGCAAGCTGGATAAAATCACGTTCGAGGAAATGCTGGAGATGGCCTCGGTCGGGGCCAAGGTGCTGCACACGCGCGCGGCGGAATTGGCGATGAAGCACGGTGTGCGGCTGCAAGTCGTATCCAGTTTCGATGATGCGCCGGGAACACTGGTGGTGAGTGAGGACGAGATCTTGGAGCACGAACTGGTCAGTAGCGTGACCTACAGTCGCGACGAAGCAAAAATCACCCTTCTGCGCGTAGCCGACCGCCCGGGTGTCGCCGCAGGCATCCTGGGGCCTCTGGCCGACGCCAATATCAACGTGGATATGATCGTCCAGAACGTTTCCGCCGAAGGCGACGCGACCGATCTTACCTTTACAGTCAGTGAAGCCGATCTCGAGCGGGCCGTTTCCGAGATCAAGAACCACCGTGAAGCCATCGGCTATGTCGACCTGATCTGGGACTCCAATGTGGTCAAGGTCTCCGTCATTGGCGTTGGAATGCGCAGTCATGCCGGCGTCGCTCGACGCATGTTCGATACCCTCGCCGAGAAAGGCATCAACATTCAGGTTATTTCCACCTCCGAGATCAAGGTCAGTGTCCTGATCGAAGAAGCGTATACCGAGTTGGCGGTGCGAGCGTTGCACACCGCCTATGGCCTCGACGCTCAATAGAACCATGGCGGTTCTTACTCCCGAGGCTCAACTCGACAGGCTTTGGCGTCGAGGCCGTGAGTTTCTCGGCTGTCGATACGCGGTCATGGGCGGTGCCATGTCGTGGGTTTCCGAACACAACCTGGTCGCCGCGATCTCCAATGCCGGTGGTTTTGGAGTGGTCGCCTGCGGGTCGCTGACGCCGGAGCCTCTCGGCAAGGAGATCGCAGCGACAAAGGCGCTCACCGAAAAGCCGTTCGGGGTAAACCTGATTACCATGCATCCCCAACTGGACGAACTGATCGACACATGCATCGATCACGGCGTTGGGCATGTGGTTCTTGCCGGTGGAGTGCCGCCGTCGGGAGCGATAAAGCGGGTCAAGAATGGCGGGGCGAAGGTTATCTGTTTTGCTCCGGCCCTGGTGTTGGCGAAGCGACTGCTGCGCAATGGCGCCGACGCATTGGTCATCGAGGGCGCCGAAGCCGGTGGTCACATCGGCCCGGTGTCGACCAGCGTGTTGGCCCAGGAAATTCTCCCTCGAATTCGCGAGGTGCCGGTTTTCGTTGCCGGAGGCATCGGCCGGGGCGAGGCCATTTTGTCCTATCTGCAGATGGGCGCCGCCGGATGCCAGATCGGAACGCGGCTCGTCTGCGCGACCGAGTCGATCGCCCATCCCGAGTTCAAAAAGGCGTTCATCCGTGCCAGCGCCCGGGACGCGGTTGCAACGGTGCAGTTTGATCCCGATCTTCCGGTGATACCGGTTCGCGCTCTGGTCAACGGCGGCACGCGACTGTTCATGGAAACCCAGCGGACGGTCGCCGCTCGTTTCCGCGAGGGTCGGATTACCCAGGAGGAGGCGCAGCTTGAGATCGAGCTGTTCTGGGCCGGGGCGCTGAGGCGAGCGGTTGTGGAGGGAGACGTGGAGAACGGTTCGCTGATGGCGGGGCAGAGCGTCGGCATGGTCAGTTGCGTCCAGCCGACGAAGGAGATTCTGGATGAACTGATTGGCCAGGCTTTAGCGGGTCTAGCCGATCGAGAGTTGCTCGACACCGTTTGAGCGATGCAGCAGGGGCAGACGGTTCTCGTTCTTCGCCGCCTGTTGGCCCAGATCCGGGATGTCATGGCGGCCGAGGGCAGCGCGCAAACGAGGCTCGCTCGAATTGTCTCGATTATCGCCACGGATCTGGCGGCCGAGGTGTGTTCCGTCTATGTGCGGCGCGCGGGAGATGTGCTTGAGCTGTTCGCCACTCAGGGCCTCCGCGCCACCGCGGTGCGGCGCACCCGTCTCAGAATCGGCGAAGGCCTGATTGGCGAGGTCGCCGCCAGCGGACGCCCGCTGGCGTTGGCCGATGCACAAAGCCATCCAAACTTTGCTTATCGCCCGGAGACGGGTGAGGAGATCTACCAGTCGCTGATGGGGGTTCCGATCCTGAGGAGCGGGCGATCGGTCGGCGTACTGGCGGTGCAGAACGTCAGACGCCGGCAGTACGCCGACGAGGAGATCGAGGCGCTGCAGACGGTGGCCATGGTGTTGGCCGAACTGGTCATCGGCGGCAAATTGGTTGATCGCTACGAACTGGCGGTGACGGAAGGGATCGCTCTCCTCCCTCTCCGCCTCGAAGGCGTGCGCCTCAATGCCGGCCTCGCGCTGGGCGTCGCGGTGCAGCATCGTCCACGTTTCACCGTGCGCAAGCTCGTCGCCGAGGACACGAGTGAAGAGCATGATCGGTTGCGCCGGGCGGTCGCCGAGATGCATGGAGCGCTCGACGATATGTTGCGGGCGAGCGACTTCGCCGCCGGCAGCGAACACCGGGACGTCCTCGAGACCTACCGGATGATCGCGGAAGATGTCGGTTGGCTGCGGCGGATCGGCGAAGCGATCGACACCGGCCTTACCGCGGAAGCGGCGGTGCAAAAGGTCAACGACGATATCCACGCGAGGATGAGCCAGGTCTCGGATCCCTATCTGCGAGAACGCGTTCATGACCTGGAGGACTTGGCCGATCGATTGCTGCAACACTTGATCGGCGTCGACGACAAGGCCTTGGAGTTTCCCCGCACCAACGACGTTATCCTCGTCGCTCGAAACCTGGGACCGGCCCAGCTTCTCGACTATGCCCGCGGTCGCTTGCGCGGCGTGATTCTCGAGGAGGGCTCTCCCAACGCTCATGTGGTGATTGTCGCCCGGGCGCTCGATATCCCGTTCGTCGGTCAAGTGCGGGATGCGCTGAACCGAATCGACAGCGGTGAAGAGGTCATCCTGGATGCCGATCACGCTCAGGTGTTCGTCCGGCCGGGCGACGATATCACCAAGCCGTTTCTGCGCAACCTGGAGGCCCGCCGCGCCCGCAAGGCGGCGTATGCCGCTTCGAAGGATCTGCCGGCCGTCACTTTGGACGACGTCCGGATCAGCATCAACATCAACGCGGGCCTGCTGGTGGAACTGAACCATATGGCCGAATCCGGTGCCGACGGCATTGGGCTCTATCGAACGGAGGTGCCTTTCATGGTTCGCTCCGAGTTGCCGAACGTGGAGAGCCAGCGGCAGCTCTACCGCAAGGTGTTGGACTATGCCGCGGGCAAACCAGTCGTATTCCGTACCCTCGACATCGGCGGCGACAAGGTCCAGGCGCACTGGAACCAGGGCAACGAGGCGAATCCCGCCATGGGATGGCGGGCCATCAGGGTGTCTTTCGACCGACCGGCATTGTTGCGCCAGCAGTTACGCGCGCTGATCAGGGCGGCGGCCGGCCAGGAACTCTCGGTGATGTTTCCGATGATAGCCGAGGTGGAGGAACTGGATTTCGCCCGCCGGTTGCTCGATATGGAATTGGACCGCGAGAAGAGACATGGAGGATTGTTGCCCAGTAGCGTTCGGGTAGGCGCGATGCTCGAGGTGCCCGCGCTACTATTCCAACTCCAGGCTCTTCTCTCTCGGGTCGACTTCGTGTCTGTGGGCACCAACGATCTGATCCAGTTCTTGTTTGCCAGTGACCGCGCCAATTACAGGGTCTCCGAGCGGTATGATGTGCTAACCCCGATGGTGCTGAGCTTGCTTAAGAACGTAGTACAGCAGGGCCAGGCAGCAAATGTACCGGTAAATCTCTGCGGCGAGATGGCAAGTCAACCGCTGGATGCAATGGCTCTGGTCGGAATTGGCTTTCGAAATATTTCTGTGTCTCCTCCCGCCGTAGGACCGATAAAAGAGATTGTGAGAAGTCTTCGCGTTTCATCTCTTGAAAAATTTACAGATTCCCTATGCACGAGCAGCCAGCGGAGTGTCCGAGAGAACCTGAAAGCGTATGCGAAAGATCATGGCATCGCCATTTGAATGGTCGCTTTTCTCTCTTGCAAATTTTCTCCGATGATCCACAATATATTGATACGGGCACCATGATTTGGAAAGCACACTACACGCGAAGCGAGAAAGTGTATTTCTCTGGAGTGATCCGGGTCTGGCCTAAAAATGTAGCCGGTCGCGTGTTCGCGAGCGGCGTTGTGCATTCGGTGGCCGGGAGCTGAGCGAGGCGGGGGCGAATATGGAGTCCGAAGCCAGACACGAGCACGCAGTTGGTATCGGGACGTGGTTGCGCGCGTGTCGTTTGAGAAGGGGCGACGACCTCACCGCCGTCGCGCGGATCCTTCGAATCCGCCTGATTTATCTGAAGGCGATAGAAGACGGCCGTTTTGACGACCTGCCAGGTCCCACCTACGCGGTCGGGTTCGTTCGTGCCTACGCTGAACATCTTGGCCTCGATAGCGATGAGGTGATCCGCCGGTTCAAGGATGAAGTCTCCGGAATCAACGGGACCGCCGAGCTTCACTTTCCGTCGCCCAGGTCGGAGGGCGGGACTCCGAAATGGGCGGTGCTTATCGGGGGAGCGATTTTTGCGTTGCTGTCCTACGGCGTCTGGTACGTGAACTCGACGCGCGATGACGTCGTCGCCGAGTTCGTGACATCGGTTCCCGAGCGCCTGGGGCAGTTGTTGTCAGGAGACGAAACGGGCGAGGGGGCGAAGACGGAAGACGGGAGCAACGGCTCCGAGGATTCCGGTCAGCCGTCACCGAGTTTGGCGGTTGCGGCGACAGCCACGTCGAACCAGCCGGGCGAAGCTCCACCAACCGACGCCGCTTCTCGTCTGGTCGAGCCGACTTCGGAGGGCGTGCGCCGTCAGCCGCCCGAACAAGAAGCCGGAGAAGAGACCACGGCGCGCTCCAATGCCGCACCGGACA